>DASWBF010000373.1:0-11030 GCA_036390735.1 Mycobacterium sp.
GACACCGCCACCTCCGCCCAACGAGCCACCGCCGTCCGGTTATCAGCCCCCGCCTCCCGGTTACCCGGCGCCGCCGCCGATGCCGTACGCGGGTCAGGCACCGCCCCCGGCCGCTCCGCGCAACGGGTTGGGCGTTGCCGCGTTGGTGGTCGCGATCATCGGCCTGCTGGTCGCCTGGATACCATTTTTCGGCTTGCTTGGGATCGTTCTCGGGATCGCCGCTGTCATCTTGGGATTCATCGGTCGGGGACGCGCCAAACGAGGCGAGGCCAACAACGGCGGCGTCGCACTCGCGGGAATCCTGCTTGGAATCCTGGCGGTCGTCGTGGCGGTGGCTTCCACCGTTATCGCGGCTTTCGTCGTCAAAGAGGTTGGTGGCGGCGACTACATCGACTGCCTGAACAAGGCCGGTAACGACACGAGCGCGCAGCAGCAGTGCGCCGACGAGTTCCGTCAACACCTGGAGACGCAGTTCAGCGTCACGCTGACGACCGCGCCCTGAGTCACAGGTGGCGTCGGCGCGGCGCAAACTCCAGCGACAACAGCACGACGACAGCCGGCATGATGTGCCGCAGCGACAGAAGTACGTAACGCCGGTCGCCGAGCGCGTGAAACTTGCGCAGATACCGGTACAGGGATTCCAGCGCGATCAGCGAATCGAGCAGATGGATTGCGTGGTAGACAAGGTCTTGAAGGCGATTGCGGTCCTTGTTCTTGAAGACCTCCGGAAAGGCCGCGAATGCCAGTGACAACCGTTGCGCGCCAAACGATTTAGCTTCATAGATCATGTCGATGGACAGGCGTTCATCGATGCCGTTGGGTGCACCTGGCCGGCGCCACGGCACATCGAGGGTGATGTCCGTGCCGCCGCCCGAGCTTGCGTACCGGTGAAACCCTTGCACCTGTCCGTCGCGATCGCGCGCGATGATGAGCTGAATGCCTGGATAGCGGCGCTCGAGTGCCCCGTCGAGGATCATCGAGAATCCCCGTTCGGTGCGCGCGCCGCTGTGCGACGCGAACAACACCTGCGCCAGCTCGGCCCGCAGCGCATCGTCGACATCCTGCTCGGCGACCACCTCGGTGGTGATGCCGAAGTTGTGCGTTCGCTGCACAGCCTGGCGCAGGTTGCGGTACTTGCGTCCGACCATGTCGAATCGCCGCACGTCGATGACGACGTCACGCCCGATCGGCACCCTGCGCATTCTCTGGCCCACCACGGCGTCGTTGCGCCACAACGGCAACCGTCGCTCGCTGCAGCCGAGCACGAGGATGCGCCAGCCGCGGGTATGGCACATCGCAACGAAGTCGGCGACCAGCTGAGGGAATTGGGTCTCGTCACCGATCGGGTCACCGCTCACCGTCGCGAAACCGATACGCGTGCGGTATGCGATCGCCGCGGTGCCGGCATCGTTGAAGCAGTAGCTTTTCAGCGACTGCAGCGCGAACGGGGCCAGCGGGTCGCCCTGGGTCGTGTTCACCAGACTCCACACCCGAGGCAGATCCTCGGGCTGCGGCCGCGCGGTCGTCGGCCACATCAACACCAGACCGGCGCCGGCGACGAGCACATTGCCGAGAAGGTCATACGACAACAGGTGCGCGCCGAGACCGACGAGAAGCACGACCATCGCAGACGTCGCGTGCGCGGCCGTCACCGGACGGCCGAGGAAAATCCCGCGGGCGATCAGCGCGACGCCGGTCAAGATCGTCAACGACCAGGCGAGCCGGCCCGCGGCGTTCCAGTCGGCATGGTCGTGATTGCGGGCGAGCAGCACGACGAGCCAACAGAACAGGCTCAGAACGGCTAGCGCACCGATCCACCGCGCTGCCGGTCTGTCGACGTCGACGACAACACGTTCGCGGGCGCGGACCCTCGCGACTTTGACCGGTTCCGTCACGAGTTAAAGATTACGCGTGGTCAGCGCCGTGAGCCGGAAAATACTTCACGATTCCCTCCTGTACGACGGTGGCGAGAAGCCCGCCGTGACGGTCGAAGAAGTAGCCGGTGCCCAGTCCTCGGGAGTCCGCCGCCACCGGCGACGTCGTCGAATACAGCACCCAGTCGCCGAAGTTCACCTGGCGGTGAAACCAGACCGAATGGTTCACGGTGACCGCGAAGATCCTGTCGAATCCCCAGGACAGGCCGTGTGTGGTGATGATCGAGTCCAGAACGGTGGTATCGGAGGAGTACACCATGGCTGCGCTGTGCAGCAGCGGGTCGTCGGGCATCCTGCCGTCGGCTTTCATCCACACCCGGTTGTAGGGCAGTCTTTCGCCCTTCTTGCGCATCACCCAGGCCGGGTCGTTGGTGTAGCGCCACTCGATGGGCCGCAACGCCTTGACGAAGCCTGGGACGGTGTCTTCGTAGCCGCGAAGCAGCTCCCCGATCGGCGGCAACGACTCGGGGGCGACGACCTCCGGAGCGTCCACACCATGCTCGAGGCCACGGCCGCCCGACAGATACGAAACCATTGCTGACGCAAGGAGATTGCCGTCCTGCACAGCGTCGACGCGCCGGTTGGCGAATCGGCGTTCGTCGCGCAGGTTCACGACGCGGTACTCGATGTCGGCCGTCGGGTCGCCGCCGTTGATGAAAGTCACGGTCAATGATGCGAGTGGAAGCCCGGTGGCCACCGTGCGTGAGGCGGCGACGACGGACTGCGCCATCAGCTGCCCACCGAAGGTGCGGGTCGGGGTTTTCGTGGGGTGGGAGCCGGTGAAGGTGCTGTCATCGACGCGGTTGAGGTCGAGGATGGCGAGCAGCTGCTCAAAATCCGATCGCACGATCCCCCTAGTGGTCGTCCTCTCCGATCCGGTGCACGTGGATCAGGTTGGTCGAGCCTACTGTGCCCGGCGGAGCGCCCGCGACGATGACCACCAGGTCACCGCGTTTGTAGCGGCCCAGCCCGAGCAGCGACTTGTCCACCTGGCGGATCATGTCGTCGGTGGCCACCATGTGCGGCACGATGAACGTCTCGGTACCCCAGGTCATCGCCAGCTGACTGCGGACCTCGGGCCGATCGGTGAACGCCAGCAACGGCAGTGGAGTGTGCAGCCGTGCCAGCCGGCGCACGGTGTCGCCGGACTGCGTGAACGCCACCAACGCCTTGGCGTCCAGGCGTTCCCCGATGTCGCGCGCGGCGTAGGAGATCACCCCGCGCTTGGTGCGCGGCACGTGAGTCAAGGGCGGCGCGGCCGTCGAATTCTGTTCGACCGCCGTGATAATCCGCGCCATCGTCTTGACGGCTTCGACCGGGTGCTTGCCCACCGACGTCTCCCCCGACATCATCAGCGCATCGGCACCGTCGAGCACCGCGTTCGCGACATCGGAGGCCTCGGCACGGGTGGGCCGCAGGTTCTCGACCATCGACTCCAGCATCTGGGTCGCGACGATCACGGGTTTGGCGTTCTCCCTGGCCATTTGGATCGCACGCTTCTGAACCAGCGGCACTTCCTCGAGCGGCAGTTCCACTCCCAGATCGCCACGAGCGACCATCACCGCGTCGAATGCGAGCACGATCGCTTCCAGATTGTCGATGGCCTCGGGCTTTTCGAGCTTGGCGATGACGGGCACGCGCCGGCCGACGCGGTCCATCACGTCGTGCACCAGTTCGATGTCGGCGGGTGAGCGGACAAACGACAGCGCCACCAGGTCGACACCCAGCCGCAGCGCGAACTCGAGATCCTCGATGTCTTTCTCCGACAGCGCCGGCACCGACACGCTCATGCCGGGTAGCGACAGACCCTTGTTGTTCGACACCGGGCCGCCCTCGGTGACCGTGCACACTACGTCGTCGCCGTCGATTCCCTCGACGATCAGCACGACCTTGCCGTCGTCGACGAGCAAGCGGTCGCCCGGCGCGGCGTCGTGAGCCAGCTGCCTGTACGTGGTGGACACCCGGTCGTGCGTGCCCTCGCAGTCCTCGACGGTGATACGCACCGTGTCGCCGCTCTGCCAGAACGCGTGCCCGGCAGCGAACCGGCCGAGCCGGATCTTGGGGCCCTGGAGATCGGCGAGCACACCCACCGCGCGGCCGGTCACATCGGAGGCGGCGCGGACCCGGTCGTAGGTCGCTTTATGGTCGGCGTGGTCGCCGTGGCTGAAATTCATGCGGGCCACGTCCATGCCGGCCTCGACAAGCGACCGGACCACCTCGTCGGAGTTGGTGGCAGGGCCGAATGTGCAGACGATCTTCGCGCGTCTATTCACGAATTCCGAGCATAGTCCTGGCGAACGTCCTTTACACGACCGCGAGCGGCAACGCCGAAGGCCGCACCGGCGCGGGCAGATCCGACTCGCCCATCAGGTAGGCGTCGACTGCGTGCGCGGCGCTTCGCCCTTCCGCGATGGCCCACACGATCAGCGACGCGCCGCGGTGGGCGTCGCCGCAGACGAACACGCCGGGCGCGGTGGTCTGCCAGTCCGGCCCGCAGGGCAACGCGCCGCCGCGGTTGAGGTCAAGCCCAAGTTCGTCGAGCAGCGGCATGCATTCGACGCCCTCGAAGCCGATGGCCAGCAACGCGAGATCGCAGGGCAACTCGAGGCTGTCCCCGACCGGCGTGATGACGCGACGCCCGTCGGCGTCGCGAGCGACTTTGACTTCGGCGATTTCGATGGCCCGCAGGTGTCCGTGCTCGTCGCCACAGAACCGCTGGACCGCGACCTGATAGTGGCGGTGACCGCCCTCCGCGTGGGCAGGCGAGGTGCGCAGCACCAGCGGCCACGTCGGCCAAGGCGATCGCCACTCGTCGCGAACTTCGGGCGGTTCGGGGTTGTAGTCGAGTTGGGTGACCGACAACGCGCCCTGCCGATGCGCGGTACCCAGGCAGTCCGCTCCGGTGTCGCCGCCGCCGATGATCACCACATGCCTGCCCTTGGCCGTGACGGGTGACGGCCCGTCGCCCTCGCACTCTTTATTGCCGGGAACGAGGTGGTCCATCGCCAGGTGCACGCCGTCGAGGTCTCGACCCTCGACGTGGTAATCGCGGGCTCGTAATGCCCCGACCGCGAGCACCACCGCGTCGTGCCGCTCACGCAGCTCTTCGACGGGCAGGTCGACGCCCGCCTCGCAGCCGGTGACGAAACGTGTTCCCTCGGAGCGCATTTGGGCGAGCCGCCGATTCAACGTCGCCTTCTCCATCTTGTATTCCGGGATTCCGTAGCGCAGCAGCCCCCCAATTCGGTCGTCGCGTTCGTAGACGGTGACCTCATGGCCGGCACGCGTGAGTTGTTGCGCCGCCGCGAGTCCCGCGGGTCCGGATCCGACCACGGCGACCCGCTTACCCGTTGCGATCGCGGCCGGTTGCGGCGCGACGATTCCGAGGTGCCAGGCTTGGTCGGCGATCGTGTTTTCGATGCGTTTGATCGTGACGCTGCCGCCGGTCTTCTCCTCACCGATCGACAGCACGCACGCGGACTCGCACGGTGCCGGGCACAGCCGGCCGGTGAACTCGGGGAAGTTGTTGGTGGCGTGCAGCCGCTCGCTGGCGGCGTCCCAGCGGCCCCGCCGCACCAGGTCGTTCCATTCGGGAATGAGGTTGCCCAACGGACAGCCCGCAGCCCCGGAGTGGCAGAACGGGATTCCGCAGTCCATGCAGCGCCGCGCCTGCTGCGACACCTCCGCGGCGCGCGCCTGCGGGCTCTGCCGCTCGTAGACTTCGTGCCAGTCCCCCACACGCTCGTCGACCGGGCGCTTCGGCGCCTCGACCTTGGGCACTCTCAGAAATCCTGTCGGATCAGCCACGGCTGGCCTCCATGATCGCGGTGTCGACGTCTCTGCCTTCGGCCTTCGCCATCCGTGTGGCGGCCAGCACCCGCTCATAGTCAGTGGGCATGATCTTGGTGAATTGAGCGCTGCGCCTCGGCCAGTCGGAGAGCACCGACCGTGCGACGGCGCTCCCGGTGTGGCGGGCGTGGTTGGCGACGACCTCGCGCAGCCAGATCAGATCCTCGGGGTCAAGATCCTGCAGCTTGACCATCGCGGTGTTGACCTTGGCAGGGTTGAGCCCAAGCACGTAGGCGATGCCGCCGGACATTCCCGCCGCCATGTTGCGTCCGGTTTGGCCGAGCACCACCACATGACCTCCCGTCATGTACTCGCATGCGTGGTCGCCGACGCCCTCCGCGACCGCCACCGCGCCGGAGTTGCGGGCGCAGAAGCGTTCTCCGACTCGGCCGCGCAGGTACACCTCGCCGGACGTGGCACCGTACAGCAGCGTGTTTCCGGCGATGACGTTGTCCTCGGGCAAGAACAGCACGTCGTCGGGTGGCTTGACGATCACCCGTCCACCCGAAAGTCCCTTGCCGACATAGTCGTTGGCGTCGCCGGTGAGCTCCAGCGTGATGCCCGGCGGCAGGAATGCGCCGAGCGACTGGCCGGCTGAACCGGTGAGCGCGACATTGATGGTGCCGTCGGGTAGGCCCTGCGCGCCGTAGCGGCGGGTGACCTCCGCACCGAGAAGTGTTCCGACGGTGCGGTTGACGTTGCGGACCGGCAACTCCAGTCGTACCCGGCGGGCATCCTCAAGTGCGCCCTCGGCGAGCGCGATGAGGGTTTGGTCGAGCGCCTGGTCCAGCGCGTGGCACTGGTCTCTTAGCTTGCGCCGCTGCGTCGGCCCGCCGTGGCCATCGGTGGGCACCGTGAAGATCGGCGTCAGGTCCAACCCCCTGCTCTTCCAGTGCGCCACGCCCTCGGCGGTGTCGAGCATCTCGGCGTGGCCAACCGCCTCGTCGACGCTGCGGAAACCGAGTTCGGCGAGATAGCGCCGGACGTCCGCGGCGACGAACCGGAAAAAGTTCTCGACGAACTCCGGTTTGCCGTTGAACCTTGCCCGCAGTTGCGGGTTTTGGGTGGCGACGCCCACCGGGCAGGTATCGAGGTGGCAGACCCGCATCATGATGCAGCCGGCGACGACCAGCGGGGCTGTCGAGAAGCCGAACTCCTCGGCGCCGAGCAGCGTGGCGACCACCACGTCACGCGCCGTGCGCATGCCGCCGTCGGCCTGGACGGTGATCCTGTCACGTAAACCGTTGAGCACCAAGGTCTGCTGGGTGTCCGCGAGCCCGATCTCCCACGGCGCTCCGGCATGCTTGAGCGAGGTCAGCGGCGCGGCGCCGGTACCGCCGTCGTAGCCGGAGATCAGCACCACGTCCGCGTGGGCCTTCGACACGCCGGCCGCGACCGTGCCGACGCCGACCGAGCTCACCAGCTTGACGTGGATTCGCGCTTTGTCGTTGGCGTTCTTGAGGTCGTGGATGAGCTGCGCGAGATCCTCGATCGAGTAGATGTCGTGGTGCGGCGGCGGCGAGATCAACCCCACACCCGGCGTGGAATGCCGTGTCTTGGCGATGTTCGGGTACACCTTGAAGCCCGGAAGTTGACCGCCTTCACCGGGTTTGGCGCCCTGAGCCATCTTGATCTGGATGTCGGTGGCATTGACAAGGTAGTCGCTGGTAACGCCGAACCGTCCCGACGCGACCTGCTTCACCGCGCTGCGCGTTCGTGGGTCATAGAGGCGATCCACGTCCTCGCCACCCTCACCCGAGTTGGACCGGCCCCCGATGGTGTTCATCGCGATGGCCATGGTTTCGTGGGCTTCGGCCGAGATCGACCCGTAGCTCATGGCGCCGGTGTTGAACCGGCTGCAGATCGACTCGACCGACTCCACCTCCTCCAACGGAACGGGCGGCCTTTCACCCCGCTTGAATTCGAACAGGCCGCGCAGCGTGCCGCCTTCGCGGGACAGCCGGTCGACCTCGTCGCTGTACTGACGGAAGATGTCCTCGCGGCCCGTGCGCGTCGAATGTTGAAGCAGGAAAACCGTTTCGGGGGTAAACAGGTGCAGCTCACCTTCCCGCCGGAACGCATACTCACCGCCGACCTCGAGCCGGCGGTGCACCCGTTCGGTCGGGTTGTCCGGGTAGGCCCGACGATGACGCTGCCTGACCTCCTCGGCGATCACATCGAGACCGACACCGCCGAGCTTGCTGGGTGTGCCGGTGAGGTACTCGTCGACAACCGTCATGTCGAGGCCGATCGCCTCGAAAGCCTGGGCGCCGGTGTAGGAGCCGACTGTGGAGATGCCCATCTTGCTCATCACCTTCATCACACCCTTACAGAGTGCGGTCAGGTAGTTGCGAACCGCGGCAACGGTTTCGATGCCCGTCAGCTCGCCCTCCCGGATCAGGTCCTCGATGGATTCGAAGGCCAGATACGGGTTGACCGCTGCTGCGCCGTAGCCGATCAGCAAAGCGATGTGATGGACCTCGCGCGCGTCGCCGCTTTCGACGACGAGGGCAACCGATGTGCGCTGATTGGTGCGGACCAGGTGGTGGTGGACCGCCGCAACAGCCAGCAGCGACGGTATCGGCGCCCGGGTGTGGTCGGAATCGCGATCGGAGATGACAAGCGTGCGGGCACCGTCCGCGATGGCTTCACAGGCGCGGTTCCCGAGATCGTCGATCGCGCCGGCGAGTCCGTCGCCGCCCCGTTCGACGTCGTAAAGAGCGCGCAGCACCGTGGCTTTCCGGCCCGGGTGGTCGCCGTCGTCGTTGATGTGCACGATCTTGTTGAGTTCGTCGTTGTCGAGCACCGGCCAGCGCAGCAGGATCTGGCGACACGACGCCGCGGACGGCTCGAGGAGGTTCTGCTCGGGACCCATGACGCGGGCAAGGGAGGTGACGATCTCCTCCCGGATGGCGTCCAGTGGCGGGTTGGTCACCTGCGCGAACAACTCCACGAAGTAGTCGTAGAAGAGCTTGGGGCGTTGCGAGAGAACGGCGGGCGGGGTGTCGGTGCCCATCGAGCCGAGCGGTTCGGTCCCGGACGCGGCCATCGGGGTGAGCAGAATTCTCAGGTCCTCTTCGGTGTACCCAAAGGCCACCTGGCGGTGCGCAATCGACTCGTGGTTGGGCTGCACGCGAGTGCGATCGGGTAGCGCGCTCAGGTCGAGCAACCCCGCGTGCAGCCACTCGCCGTACGGATATGTCTGTGCCAGTTCACGTTTGATTTCGTCGTCGCTGACGATGCGCCCGGCGGCGGTGTCGACCAGAAACATCCTGCCGGGCTCCAGCCGACCCTTCGCGACGACTTCGGCAGACGGTATGTCGAGCACACCGCTTTCGCTGGCGAGTATCACGCGATCGTCGAGGGTGCGCCACCACCGCCCTGGCCGTAATCCGTTGCGGTCCAACACTGCTCCGACGACCGTCCCGTCGGTGAAGGTGAGGCATGCAGGACCGTCCCAGGGCTCCATGATCGATGCGTGGAACTTCCAGAAGTCGCGAAGTGCCGGATCCATCGTGGTGTTGTTCTCCCACGCTTCGGGAATCATCATCATCACCGCGTGCGGCAGGCCGCGACCACCGAGGTGCAGCAGTTCGAGGACCTGGTCGAAGGACGCCGAATCGGACGACTCCGGTGGGCATATCGGCGAAAGCCGGCTCAGGTCGCCGGGAATCATCGCGCTGTTGAGCATCGCCTCGCGGGCGTGCATGCGGTTGCGGTTACCGCGGACGGTGTTGATTTCACCGTTGTGGGCGATGAAGCGGAATGGGTGGGCCAACGGCCACGACGGGAACGTGTTGGTGGAAAACCTGCTGTGCACGATCGCGATTGCGGTCATGCATCGCTGGTCGCGAAGATCGGGAAAGTACTGCGGCAACTGGACAGTGGTGAGCATGCCTTTGTAGGAGATGGTGCGGCTGGACAGCGACGGAAAGTACACACCGGTGCGATCCGCGCGCTTGCGCAGCGGATACGCCCGCCGGTCGAGATCGATGCCGCCGGGTCGGATGCCGTCGTGTTCGGGCGCGGTCACGAACAACTGGGACATGTACGGCATGCACTTCAGCGCCGTCATCCCGACATCGGCTCCGTCGGGATCCACCGGAAGGTCTCGCCAGCCGCGGATTTCGAGGCCTTCGTCGGCGGCGATGCTTTCGACGCAGCTTTGCGCCTTCGCGCGCGCCACCGGATCCTGCGGCAGGAAGCACAGGCCAGCAGCGTAGGTGTTGCACCCGTCGAGCGTGGGCGGCGGCAGCTCGAATTCCACTACCTCTTGGAACAATTCGACCGGCAGCTGCAGAAGCACGCCGGCGCCGTCGCCGCTGTTGGTCTCGGCGCCTGCGGCTCCCCGGTGGTCGAGGTGCTCGAGGGCCAACAGACCGTCGGCGAGAATGGCATGAGACCGTCGGCCGCGGATGTCGGCGACGACCGCGACACCGCATGAATCATGTTCGTGCGCAGGGTCGTAGAGGCCCTGCGGCTCGGGCAACGCCGAGAACAGCATGTGCACACCTCCGCAGTCCCGATTGTCGAGTGGGACTGCGTCGGCCCAGATTTGGGGACGCGCATTGCCGGCGCGCCGAACCTCGAGTGTATCAGCGGCGCGGGGATACTACCCGCTGTAGAGGGTCGGGACCAGCGGGAAACCCGGCATGTTCCGAATCACAGTCCATGCAATGGCGGTTGTGATGATCACGACCACGGCCGCTCGCGTCAGCGCCGGCCTTCCGGTGTGGCGGCGCCAGAGGAACCACCCGAGCAGAGCCGGGAGTCCGACGAGCAGGACGATATTGTCGACGACGGCTGCCGACAGGTTGGCGTGTAGCAGGTCGTGGGTCATTCGCAGGCCACCGCAAGCCGGGCAGTTCCAGCCGGTCAGCAGCTTGAAGGGGCACGGCGGAAAGAGGGCGCCGGGGCGGTGTGGGTCGTTGATGCCGACATATGCCACAGCCCCAGCGAGCACCGCGCCAGTCGCAAGCGCGGTGTAGGCCTTGCCCCGCTGGCTGCGAGCGGAATCAAGTGCCATCGCGCAAAGGGCGGCCCTGGGGGTCGCGGACGTTGTCGGTCAGTATCAGGATGGCGTCGATGACGCCCCAGATCCACGCACCAATGAAGCAGGTGAAGATGCCGACGAGCAGCTGAGCGACGCCGAGGCCCACCTCACCCAGATACATTCGACCGACACCCACGATGCCGAATAGCCCAAGCAGCTGCAGAAGACCGGCAACGAGCTTCGACTTGTCGGAG
>DASWBF010000374.1:0-2502 GCA_036390735.1 Mycobacterium sp.
GAAGCCGCGCTGCTCCAGCGAGCGTTCGACCCTCTGATCCATCAGACCGATCTGCTCGACGATGCCCCGCCCTGCGCCGCGCAGGTCGACCGTCTGAACCGCCAGGCCGGATCCCGGGAGCGAGTTCGACGAAGACGACGCGATAGCCGTTCGCCGACAACCAGTGCGCTAGAGCGGGTCCGGCGATTCCGGCGCCGCTGATCACCACGGTGGGGCGGGTCATGCGACTCAGCGTAGAGGCTGGCCTATTCCGTTCGTCGGCATCGTCCATCGGAGCCCATTTGCATCAGTTACACCACCGGCCCTTCGTGGGATGGTGCGATTCGTGCCCGCCTTGAAGCGGCAAATCAATCTGTCGCTCAGAGCCGGGCAATTCGAACTGCAACCCAGGCCAGTGACACGTGTGGCCGATGTGACGAAGTATCTTCGCGGGCCAATAGGATCAGCGGCTCGCGTCCATCATGTCTCAGTTCTCCAGTGCCCGATAAGTGCGCGAGACGAATCTCGGGCGCGCGGTCATCAGCGTCACCTGCGACGCGTTACCGGCCACCGCCGCGGCAGCGTCCACCGACAGCGACGGGTGGTCCTGGACGAGGTAGATCAGGATCAGATCCAGCGTCGGATCCGCTTGCCACCACGTGCCGTATGCGCCGGGCCAGCCGAACGTGCCGAGCCCGCCATGGCCGAACAGCGGCTTGGATTGCTCCGGGTCCATCACCACCGAGAGCCCCAGCCCGAACCCACGACCCACCCAGTACGGCGCACCGAGGAACGGCTGCCGTCGCTGCTCGTCGGTCAGTCGGTTGGTGCGCATCAGCCGCACCGCCTCGGCCGACAGCACGCGCGTCCCATCGACTTCGCCGCCGGCCAGCAGCATCCTCGCGAACTGAAGATAGTCGTCGACGGTGGACCACAGACCGCCGCCGCCGTGGCAGAATGCCGGCGGGGCGATGGGCGGCGGCCCCATCACGTCGTGGCATAGCTGATCGTTCTCGTCGAGCTTGTACATCGTGGCCGCGCGCCGCCGGCCTTCCGTGGTGACGAAGAACCCGGTGTCAGCCATGCCCAGCGGCTCGAAGATCCGCTCGGCCAGCACCTTGTGGAACTCCTTGCCCTCGATCCGCGACAGCAGGATGCCGAGCACGTCGGTGGCGTGGCTGTAGGTCATCCGCTCACCGGGCTGGTGCACCAGCGGCAACGCCGTCAGCTCCGCCAGCCAGGTGTCGGGCTGCTGGCGCACCGGAAGGTGCCAGTAGGCCCGGGAAAGCGGGCCCACGACGGAGAATCCGTAGGCCAGCCCGCTGCGGTGCGTGAGCAGGTCGTCCACGGTGATCGGCCGGCGCGCCGGGCTGGTCGCCTCCAGCGGGCCGCCGCGGTCGTCGAGAACCCGCATGTCTTCGAACTCGGGCAGCCACCTCGTGACCGGGTCGTCGAGCGCCAGCTTGCCCTCGTCGAGCAGGGTCATCGCGGCGGCGCTGGTGACGGGCTTGCTCATCGACGCGATCCGGAAGACGGTGTCGCGGGTCATCGGCTGCCGCGCCTCCACGTCGCGGTAGCCGAACTCGTTGACCTGCAGCACTTCTCCGCGCTGCCAGACCATCGTCACGGCACCCGAGAGCAGTCCGGCGTCGACGGCCTCGCGAATGGGGTCCTGGTTGTCGGACAGGGACAGCGTTGTCATCGACCGTCCACCCTAACGGGCAGTGGTAGGCTCGCCGCAGTTTGGCATCCTTTAACGATCCGTCCCGCGAGGCGGAGAAGGAGGTCCAGGTCGCAGGTGGGCCCGATTAATGACAAGGCCACTGACCGGGAATTGATGTCCGCGGCGGACGTCGGCCGCACCGTTTCCCGCATCGCCCACCAGATCATCGAAAAGACCGCTCTCGACGGGCGGGATGCCCCGCACGTCGTGCTGCTCGGGATCCCGACCCGCGGCGTGACGCTCGCCGAGCGGCTCGCGGCCAAGATCAGTGACTTCGCCGGCGTCACGGTCCCGCACGGGGCGCTGGACATCACGCTCTACCGTGACGATCTGATGATGAAACCGCCACGGCCACTGGAGGATACGTCGATACCAGATACCGGCATCGATGACGCGCTGGTGATCCTGGTCGACGACGTGCTGTACTCCGGCCGGTCAGTGCGCTCGGCCCTCGACGCGCTGCGCGACCTCGGCCGGCCCCGGGCGGTGCAGCTGGCGGTGCTCGTCGACCGCGGTCACCGCGAGCTGCCGGTGCGCGCCGACTACGTCGGCAAGAACGTCCCGACGTCGCGAAGTGAGAGCGTGCACGTGCTGCTGACCGAGGACGACGGCCGCGATGGGGTGGTGATCACCAAATGACGCCCCGGCACCTGCTTTCCGCGGCCGACCTGAGCCGCGACGACGCCGTCGCGATCCTCGACGACGCCGACCGGTTCGCGCAGGCGCTGGTGGGCCGCGACGTCAAGAAGCTGCCGACGCTGCGCGGCCGGACCATCATCACGATGTTCTACGAGAACTCC
>DASWBF010000375.1:0-2286 GCA_036390735.1 Mycobacterium sp.
CAGCTGATCACACAGATGCGCAAAATCAGTGACCGTGCAACCGAACTCATCCTGGCAGCCGACGCCCGAGCAGTCGACTGACCAGATCACAGGGTCAACGCAGACGGAGGTTAAAAATCAAGCTAAGGACACGCGCATAAATTAATCGAACGATGGGTGCAGCTGGCTAGGCTCCTCGTGTGTCTTTGGCGGTGGAGCGGCAGTTGACTGAGAAGTACGAGTCGATCGCTTCGCTTCTCGATGAGCGGCAGCGGCGTCGTTGGCTCGGGATCGAGGCGCGGGCACTGGGCCGTGGCGGAGTGTCGGCGGTAGCTCGTGCGACCGGGGCGTCGCGCACGACGGTTACTGCCGCGGTGGCGGAACTGGCCGGCGGGGGCGATGATTCGGCGGGGCGGGTGCGCCGAGCGGGAGCGGGTCGCCCGCCGGTGAGCCAGCGTGATCCCGCGGTGGTGGCGGCATTGGAGCGTCTGGTAGACCCGACCACCCGCGGCGATCCCGAGTCGCCGTTGCGGTGGACGTCGAAATCGACCCGGACGTTGGCGGATGAGCTTTGTGCCCAAGGGCATTCAGTTGCGCCGCGGACGGTGGCCAAGCTGCTGCACGAGTCCGGCTACAGCCTGCAGGCCACCCGCAAGACCCGCGAAGGCCGTGATCACCCGGACCGGGATGCGCAGTTCCGGTATCTCAGCGGGCAGATCAACGCGCATCTGGGCAGTGGGGATCCGGTGGTGTCGGTGGACACCAAGAAAAAGGAACTCGTCGGCCGGTACAAAAACGCAGGCCGCGAATGGCAGCCCACGGGTCAGCCGGAGCAGGTCGAGGTGTACGACTTCATCGGTGAAGCGGGCAAGGCCATCCCCTACGGGGTCTACGACGTGGCCGCCAACGCCGCCTGGGTGTCGGTCGGCCGTGACCACGACACCGCCGCCTTCGCGGTCGCCACCCTACGGCGCTGGTGGCAGGCGATGGGTCGGCCGCTCTACCCTCGCTCCCGCCGGCTGCTGATCTGCGCCGACGGCGGCGGGTCCAACGGATACCGGGTGCGGCTATGGAAGGTCGAACTCGCCGCGTTGGCCGCCGAAACCGGGCTCGAGATCACCGTCTGCCACCTGCCGCCCGGCACCAGCAAATGGAACAAAATCGAGCACCGGCTGTTCAGCCACATCTCGATGAACTGGCGCGGCCGGCCGCTGGAAAGCCACGAGACCGTCGTCCAGCTCATCGCTGCCACCACCACCCACAGCGGACTCGCCGTTCAGGCCGAACTCGACGACCGCACCTACCCCAAAGGCACCAAGATCACCGACGAGCAGATGGCCTCACTGCCCCTGACCCGCCACGACTTCCACGGCGAATGGAACTACACCCTCCAACCCGAATAACGTCCATGTAATTTATGCGCAAGTCCTTAAGGTCGACGGGCGACGATCACCGGCACCCGGGCGGAGTGGACCACCGCGGTGCTGACCGAACCCAGCAGCATCCCGGTGAACCCGCCGCGGCCGTGGCTGCCGACGACGACCAGCTGCGCGGACTCGGACTGCTCGACCAGTTGATGCGCCGGCCGATCGCACACGATAATGCGGCGTACCTTGACGTCAGGATAGCGTTCCTGCCATCCGGCAAGCAGCTTAGCCAGGGTTTCCTCGCTCAGTGACTGCATTCTCGAAAAGCCGACGCTCTGCGACAGTGCGTTGTCACTCCAGACGTGCAGGGCGACCAGTTCCACCCTGCGGCGCGACGCTTCGTAGAAGGCGATTGCGGTGGCCGACTCCGATGCGGGTGACCAGTCGATACCGACCAGCACCGGTGCCTGCGACGGATGGGGCATCAGTGGGTTTTCGTCATGGATGACTGCAACCGGGCAGTGCGCGTGATGGACCAGCCCGGTGCTGACCGACCCGAGCAGGCTTCGGGCCAGTGCGCCGCGGCCACGGCACCCCACCACGACCATCTCGGCGTCCTTGGACAGCTCGACAAGGGTCGGAACCGCCGATCCGGTCATCAACTCACCGCTGACGTCGATCCGACCGACCCGCTTCGTGCTTTCCTCGACGGTCTTGAGCGCGTCGTTGAGTATCGTGCGTTCCTCGTCCTCCTGCCACTGCATGTACTGGGGTGACGGCGGCATCGGGGTGTCGGGGAACGTCATCACCATCGTCGGCGGGTTCAATACGTGGACCACCGTGAGGGGGATCTTGCGCATGGCCGCGTCGCGTGCCGCCCAGTCAACGGCGACCTTCGAGGGCGGCGACCCATCGACACCGACGACGATTCCACGATGCG
>DASWBF010000376.1:0-2858 GCA_036390735.1 Mycobacterium sp.
CGGCGGGCGGGCCGGGATGATCGGAGCGTCGGTGGGCTCCTCTTTGCCGACGGCGTCGAGGCGACACCGTCGTCGTGGGCCGGAAACCGGTTGCCATGCACCTCTACTCTGGTCCGAGAGCCGCAGACGGTGCCACGGGCACACCAGCGTTCCGCATTCGACCGCGGCAGTGGCCAGGTCCGCCCCCAGATGCGGACACGCGCGAGGCGCCACCCGTAGCGCTCCATCGGCTCCGCGCCAGGCCACGATCTCGACCCCCACCCACAGTGGTGCCCCAGGCCTTGGTCGCGATCTGCGAGCTCGCTGCGAACGCGAACCAGTTGCCGCTCGGGCGGCACTGCGCACGCGCGACCGCCGCCCGGATCACCCCCGGATCGGCTTCGCGGTACGTGGGCCCTTGCGCCGACCAGTCGAGCGTCGGAAGTGTCTGGAAAGGCCACGCTTTGACCGCTCTGTGATGCAGATCGGACAGCTTGCTCATCGAACTTGGTTTCCTCCGCGCGCCGCCAGCCGACGCAGCAGCGCCGATCGACCGCGATTCGGAACAGTGTGCACGGCGTGTCCGGCCAGACCGAAGTGGCCGAGGAGATGGTTGGCCGCAACCCATCCGGTTGTCGCGGCGCGCTCCATCAACGCCACCGGCAGGTCGATACGAATTCCATCCCCCGCCAACACCACTCGTGATTCCGGTGTCTGCACCCCGGGCCGCCGGGCGAAATCTCCCGGCGCGAACCGCGGGCAGTCATCGCGGCGTAACAGTCGTTCGTCGACGATCGACGCGCCGGCGGTTTCGGGGTAGAGCTCGTGCATCCGTGCCACCAGGGCGTCGCGCACCGAGGCGTCGGGGTCGATCACCGAGTAGGCGTGCAGTTCTATCACCGATCCGCCGGTTCGGGCGGCCCACTGTGCTGCTTCGCGTTCGTAGCGCTCCAAGACGCTGACATTGTCCAACGGTGGACGACCACCCGTGCCCATGAAGGGGGCGCGATCGGCACGTACCGGACGGTCCAGCCACAGACGCAGCACGATGAAGGGTGGCGCCGTGTGTAGCTCGCCGACCCGGTGGCGCCAGTCGTCGTCACCGAGACCGGGCGATCCTGCAACGATGCGGCGCAATCCGGCGACATCGGTGGCCAGAACGACCGCATCGGCGGTGAAGCCGGCATCGGTTCCGCATGTCACCCGCAGATCGGAGGCCATGGTCAGGCCATCGACTGCCAGCCCGGTATGAAAACGCACACCTCGGGATTCCAGATACTTCTGCAGCGGATTCCACAGTGCGGCATCGAAGTTCGCATTCGCGACGTCGAACAGCAGGCCTTCGCTCGACCCGAGGAAGTAGATGTGGAACATCGTCACCAGCTCGGCTGCCGACAGGTTCTCCGGCCGGGCGAAGAAACTGCGGGCGAACACCTCGAAGGCCAGATGCCTTGCCGCATCGGGAAAGTTGATGTCCTGAAGGAACGTGCCGGCATCTATGTCGTCGAGTTCACCGTAGGTGTTGGGCACCGATACCGTGGCCAACGGCGCGGCGGCTCTGGCGTCGAGCCGAACTAGATCGCGCAGCCGGAATGTCGGACTGCGCAGCGCGAAGGCCAGTGCGTTCAGCGGTGGGGTGCGCGGCAACCCGCGGAATGTATCGGTGCGTCCGAACGCATCGATCAACGGATAGTCATCGACCGGGCTCAACGCTGACAGGTGCGGATCAGCGCGGCGCAGCAAGGCTCTCAGGTTGTAGTACTGGCGGAAGAACGCGTGGAAGCCCCGGTTCATGGCGATGGCCGAACCGTCGGTCAGGGTGTCGGGCCAGCCGCCGACTCGGCCGCCGAGGTAGTCCCTTGCTTCGACGACATCAACGCTCACGCCCCGCTCGCTGAGTCCAGTCGCAGCCGCAAGACCGGCGATGCCTGCGCCGACGACGACGACGCGGGGCACCCGAGCAAGTGAGCCGGCATCGCTGCGACCCGCCGGAGCCGGCAGCGTCTGGCGCATCCGATCTGTCTGACTCATCGCTGATCTGCCATCTCGATCTGCGGCCGGCGCCGCTCCCAGAGCAACAACACTGCGGTCACCAACGCGAAGCCGAACAGGAAATCCTCGATCGGTATGTCGAACGGAAACCGAACCCCGGTGGTGTGCTGTTCGTTGTAAAGGACAATGGGCGCACTGAGTTTGGTCAACCAGCCGTCGACTGGGATCTGGAAGCCCAGCACGATGACCATGGAGATCCAGTACGCGGGTCGGCGGAACAGCCTGGTGCGCAGCACCCGCATTTCCAGCACACAAACCGCAATCACCGCAAGCACCGCGGCAAGCGTGTAGCCCAGACCACTCATCGCGCCCTGGCCCCCGCGCGCCGACGGCTGACCATAAAGAGGATGTCATCGACCGCCGAGTAGGTCAGCAACCCGCACAGCGGTATCACCACGAAGAACAGGATTTCCTCCAACGGGAGATCACCGGGTGCGATCAGGCCCAGGATATAGCGCGGGTTGTACCACCAGACGTCGGCGGCAACCGCGATGGCGTCCCAGATGAGGAACACCACGGCCACGGGAAGCGCAGCGCCGAGCAACCGCCTCGGCTGCCGATACACACCACGGCCGAACAGCTCGAGCGGAGCTGTGATCAGAAGGCATGCGCCCAGGACGCTGCCAGCTGTCCACACTCACCTACTCCCGTGTCGCAGTCGCGCAGTCCACGACCGTAGGAGACCGCCCCCGGCGACGGTGAGTCGCCGGGCTTTCCCTACGGTGGCCCGCTGGCCGAAGATCTGGAAGTCGTCTTCCTCGATGCGCTTGAGGATCTCCGAGTACAGCGTCCACGCCACTGCGACGCACGGACGCGACGCCGGGGCC
>DASWBF010000377.1:0-18590 GCA_036390735.1 Mycobacterium sp.
CGTCGACGACGCCGCGATCGTCGGCGACACCGACTACGTGCGTAAGCAGATCGCGGTCTGGGAAGCCGCAGGGGTGACGACGATGGTGGTCACCCCGCGCAGCGCCGACGAGATAACGCACCTCGGCGAGCTGGTCCTACATTGAACGCCATGCCTGCCAGCCAACACACCATCGCCGGCACGGTGCTCACCATGCCCGTGAAGATCCGCAAGGCGAATCAACACATGGCGATGTTCTCGGTGGACGCCGACGCCGCGCAACGGATGATCGACTACAGCGGCCTGCAGGTGGCCCACTATCTGCCCGGGCGTGCGGCCGTCGCGCTGATACTGGCGCACTTCATTGACGGCGATCTAGGCGAGTACCACGAATTCAGCACTAGTGTGATGGTCAACCCGCCCGGATCTAAGGTGTCCGGTTTTCGTGCGCTGCAGTCAGCGTTCATTCACCACATGCTGGTCGATCAGACCTTCACTCTGGAAGCGGGACGGACGATTTGGGGATTTCCCAAAGTCATGGCCGACTTCACGGTTGGTGATGCGGGTCAGTTCGGCTTCGACGTGAGCATCGACGGACAGCTGGTGGCCGACATGGAATTCCGTCGCGGCCTGCCGGTTCCGTCGGCGCTCACCTATCGCCAGCAAGAGTTGCGCTCGTATTCGCATCGCGACGGTCTCACGTTGGAGACTCCCTTTGAGATGTCGACGGTGGGTTCGCGTTACAGGCCAGGCGGTGTGCGGCTGCGACTCGGTGACCATCCCTATGCGAAAGAGCTTGCGTCGCTCGGCTTACCGAAGCGGGCGCTGCTGTCGACTTCTGCTCAGAACGTCGAGATGTCGTTCGGTGACGCGCAGAACGTGCGCTGAAGGGAGCTACTTGTGACGACGACGACCAAGCCGGACGTAGACCTCACCGACGGCGCTTTCTATGCCGGCGACTCGCGGTCCATATACAAATGGATGCGCGAAAACGAGCCGGTATTCAGGGATCGCAACGGCTTGGCCGCCGCGGCGACTTACCAGGCGGTGATCGACGCCGAGCGGCAGCCCGAACTGTTCTCCAACGCGGGCGGCATCCGGCCCGACCAGGATGCGCCACCGATGATGATCGCGATGGACGACCCCGCGCATCTGTTGCGGCGCAAGCTCGTCAACGCAGGCTTCACACGCAAGCGCGTAAAGGACAGGGAAGCGGCTATCGGCACTCTGTGCGACACGTTGATCGACGCGGTGTGTGAGCGCGGGGAGTGCGACTTCGTCTGGGACATCGCCGCGCCGCTGCCGATGGCAGTCATCGGCGACATGCTCGGCGTGCTTCCGCAGGAGCGCGAGATGTTCCTCAAGTGGTCCGACGACATGGTGAGCTTCTTGAGCAGCACCACGGCGCAAGAGGATTTCCAAGTTTCGATGGACGCTTTCGCTGTCTACACCGACTACATGATGCGCATGATCGCGGATCGCAAGAAAGAGCCGACCGACGATCTCGTCAGCGTGTTGGTGCATGCGGAGGTCGACGGGGAACAGTTGGCCGACCACGAGATCGTCACCGAGGTGCTGTTGCTCTTGATCGGTGGCGACGAGACCACCCGGCACACGCTGTCCGGCGGCACCGCGCAGCTGTTGCGCCATCCCGATCAGCACGCGCGCTTGGTCAACGACCTGGCACTGCTTCCCAACGCGATCGAAGAGATGCTGCGCTGGACCGCGCCCGTCAAGAACATGGCTCGGACGCTGACCGCCGACACCGAGTTCCGCGGCACCGAGCTGAAGCAGGGCGAGAAGATGATCCTGCTGTTCGAGTCGGCGAACTTCGACGAGAAAGTGTTCGGCGACCCGGAGAACTTCCGCATCGACCGCAATCCGAACAATCACTTGGCGTTCGGCTTCGGCACCCATTTCTGCCTCGGCAACCAGCTTGCCCGGCTCGAGCTGTCGTTGATGCAGACACGGTTACTGCAACGGTTGCCCGACATGCGCCTGGTGTCCGAGGATGCGCTGCCTTTGCGGCCGGCCAACTTCGTCAGCGGCCTGGAACGGATGCCGGTTCGGTTCACCCCGACCAAACCGCTCACCGGCTGACCCTCCACCGCGAGCGTGCGTGTCTGTACGCCGACACGTCGACGAACACGTGCATTCCGCGCACGTTCACGCGCGACTAAGAAAACGTCAGCGACTGTTGACGCTTGTCGTGGTTGCCGTTGATCAGGGACGAAATCGGCACCGCGCCGAAAAGCGGGCGCTCGCAGGCTTTGGCGTGGACACTGTTGATGTGGGTACTGACCGCGTCCACTACGCGCGAAACGGCGATGTTCGGTTGGCGTACCGGGTGTTTGGCGACGCGGACATCACGCTCGTCTGGGTGCCCGGCTGGGTCAGTAACGTCGATCTCTACGACGACCCGACGACGCCATTCGCCCCCGTGGTCGCGCAACTCGCTCGCAAGACCCGGCTGGTCGTCTGGGACAAGCGCGGTACAGGACTCTCTGACCCGGTGACGCGCATTCCGCCGCTCGACGAACGCATGGACGACCTGCACGCCGTGCTCGATGCGGTGGACGCTGACCGCCCTGCGCTGCTCGGTGTATCCGAGGGCGGCCCGATGAGCGTCCTGTTCGCGGCGACGTACCCGGAACGCGTTCGTTCGATGGTGCTCTACGGCACCGCGGCGCGGTTTGTGCGCGAGCCGCCCGATTTTCCCTGGGGCGTCCCGCCGGACCGGATCGAAGCAGGCGTGGCCAGCATCGACGAACACTGGGGCGAGGGTTACCTCGCCGAGCGAATTCTCGGGGACGCCGTCGAAGTCCCCGGGGTACGGGAGATGCTTGGCAGATACGAGCGCGCAAGCGCGAGTCCGACCATCGCGGGAATGCTGTGGCGGTCGTTAGCGGAAATCGACATTCGCGAGATCCTCAAGACCGTTCGAACGCCCACGCTGGTGCTGTCCCGCCCTGGCGATCAGATGGTTCCAATCGAGTCGTCGCAGGCGTTGGCTGCAGGCATCCCTGGTGCGGTGTTCCGGGAGTTGCCTCCCGGCGCGCATGCTGCCTTAGATATCGATGACTCACTGGCGGCCGAGACTCTTGCGTTTGTCTGCGGCGAAACCGAGACTGCGGTGAACGAAAGAGTGCTCACGACTGTGTTGTTTACGGACATCGTGGGTAGTACCGAGCAAGTTGTGGCTGCGGGAGATGCGCACTGGCGCCATCGACTCGACACCCATGACGAGCTCGTGGACAGATTGCTGTCAAAGTACGGTGGCAAGCGCGCGAAGCATACCGGCGATGGAATCTTCGCGCTCTTCGACGGTCCCACCAAGGCGGCTCGGTGCGCCCTTGACTTGGTGCCAGCGCTCGCCACCCGTGGTATTCGGATCAGGGCGGGCGTGCACATCGGGGAATGCGAGCGGCGTGGGGAGGAGTGGAGTGGACTGACCGTTCACACCGGCGCTCGTATCGGTGCGATGGCTGGTCCGGGCGAGGTGCTGACGAGTCGTACCGTGCGGGATCTTTCCGCGGGGTCCGGCTTGCGTTTTCAGAGCCTTGGCGGCCACCGCCTCAAAGGCATCCCGGAAGCGACGGAGGTGTTCCGAGTGACTGCTCCGGCGGGCGCCTCGTTCTAATCGCAACCGCCGCACTCACCCAGCGCGAGCGTGCGCCGCGTGCCGACAACCACGGCGTGTCGCCGTACAGACACGCACGCTCGCGCAGAAAAGCTAGCGGTTCTTGAACTCGGGCTTGCGCTTCTCGGCGAACGCCCTCGGGCCTTCCTTCGCGTCGTCGGACAGGAACACCTGGATCCCAAGCTGCGTGTCGATCTTGAACGCCTCGTTCTCCGGCATGCCCTCGGTCTCTCGGATCGACTTCAGAATCGCCTGCACAGCCAGCGGGCCGTTGTTGTTGACCGTTTCGGCGATCTCCAGCGCCTTCGTCAACGCCTGACCGTCAGGCACGACGTAACCGATCAGCCCGATCTCCTTGGCCTCGGCCGCGCTCAAATGCCGCCCGGTCAGCAACATGTCAGCGGCGAGCGTGTACGGGATCTGGCGCGGCAGCCGCACTGCCGAGCCGCCCATCGGATACAGACTCCACTTCGCCTCGGAAACACCGAATTTCGCGCTCTCTCCGGCCACCCGAATGTCGGTGCCCTCCAGGATTTCCGTGCCGCCGGCGATCGCCGGGCCTTCGACGGCCGCAATCAACGGCTTGGTCAGCCGCCGGCCCTTCAGCAGAGCGTCGATGCGCGACGGGTCGTAGCTGCCGTCCTTGAACGAGTCACCCGGCGGGCGGGCAGTCGCCGCCTTGAGGTCCATGCCCGCGCAGAAGTAGCCGCCGGCACCGGTGAGGATGCATGACCGGATGTCGGGATCGGAGTCGACGCGGTCCCAGGCCTGGACCATTATCGAGAGCATCTCGGTAGACAGCGCGTTGCGCGCCTCGGGCCGGTTCAGTGTCAAGATCAGGGTGTGTCCGCGCTGTTCAATGAGGGCGTCGGCGCCTTTGTCGAACTCGCTCACGGGTTCCCACCTTCCTACAGACTTGTCAGGAAATGTAACACGTTCTAATTTGGGGTCCGTGGCCCTGAATATCGCAGACCTCGCCGAGCACGCCATCGACGCCGTACCTGACCGCGCCGCCCTGATCTGCGGTGACGAACAGCTGACCTACGCCGAGCTGGAGGAGAAGGCCAACCGTCTCGCGCACTACCTGATCGACCAGGGCGTCAAGAAAGACGACAAGGTCGGACTGTACTGCCGCAACCGCATCGAGATCGTGATTGCGATGCTCGGGATCGTGAAGGCCGGCGCCATCCTGGTGAACGTCAACTTCCGCTACGTCGAGGGCGAACTGCGCTACCTGTTCGACAACTCCGACATGGTCGCGCTGGTGCACGAGCGCCGCTACGCGGACCGCGTCGCCAACGTGCTGCCGGACACGCCGAACGTCAAGACCGTCTTGGTCGTCGAGGACGGCACCGACCTCGACTACCAGCGCTACGGCGGCGTCGAGTTCTACGAGGCGCTCGCGCAGGGCTCACCCGAAAGGAACTTCGGCGAGCGCAGCCGCGACGACATCTACCTGCTCTACACCGGCGGCACCACCGGCTTCCCCAAGGGTGTGATGTGGCGCCACGAGGACATCTACCGGGTGCTGCTGGGCGGAACCGACTTCGCCACAGGGGAATACGTCAAGGACGAGTACGACCTCTCCAAGCAGGCCGCAGCCGGACCGCCGATGATCCGCTTCCCGATCCCGCCGATGATCCACGGCGCGACGCAATCGGCCACCTGGATGGCACTGTTCTCCGGCGGGACCGTTGTTCTCGCACCGGAATTCGACGCCGACGAGGTCTGGCGCACAATCAACGAGCACAAGGTGAACCTGCTGTTCTTCACCGGTGACGCGATGGCACGGCCACTGCTCGATGCGCTGAGCAAAGACAACGATTACGACCTGTCGTCACTGTTCCTGCTCGCCAGCACCGCGGCGCTGTTCTCGCCGAGCATCAAGGAGAAGCTGCTCGAACTGCTGCCTAACAGGGTGATCACCGACTCCATCGGCTCGTCCGAAACCGGTTTCGGCGGAACGAGTCTCGTCGCCAAAGGTGAGACGAACACCGGCGGACCCCGCGTCACCATCGACAAGTGGACCGTGGTGCTCGACGAGGACGGCAACGAGGTCAAGCCGGGCTCTGGCGTCCGCGGCATCATCGCCAAACGGGGCCATGTTCCCGTCGGTTACTACAAGGACCCCGAAAAGTCCGCCGCCACCTTCAAAGTCATCAACGGTGTCCGCTACGCGATTCCCGGCGACTACGCGCAGGTGGAAGCCGACGGCACGGTGACGATGCTGGGACGCGGGTCGGTGTCGATCAACAGCGGCGGCGAGAAGATCTACCCCGAAGAGGTCGAGGCCGCGCTCAAGGGGCACCCCGATGTGTTCGACGCGCTGGTGGTCGGGATCCCCGATGAGCGGTACGGGCAGTGCGTCGCGGCCGTCGTGCAACCCCGCAAAGGTACCCGGCCGTCATTGAGCGATCTCGACGCGTTCGTGCGCTCCGAGATCGCGGGATACAAAGTGCCGCGGGCACTTTGGTACACCGACGAGGTGAAGCGGTCGCCAGCCGGCAAGCCCGACTACCGGTGGGCCAAGGAGCAGACCGAGGGACGGCCCGCCGACGAGGTCAGCACCAAACACGCCGGAGCGAAAACCTGATGCGCACCGAGCTGTGCGACCGCTTCGGCATCGACTACCCGATTTTCGTCTTCACCCCGTCGGAGAAGGTGGCCGCTGCGGTGAGCAAGGCCGGCGGATTGGGCGTGCTGGGCTGCGTGCGGTTCAACGAGGCCGACGATCTCGAAGACGTCCTGCATTGGATACCGCCGTCGACATCGACAAGCTTATTCCGCAGCAACATCGGGAGTTCGTCGACAAAACCCTTGCCGACCTTGGGGTTCCACCGCTGCCGGAAGATGAGAATCGAAACGAAGGTGTTCTGGGCTGGCTTCATTCGGTCGCCCGGTCAGATGTCGAGGTGGCGCTGAAGCACCCGATCAAACTGATCGCGAATGCGCTCGGCTCACCGCCGAAGGACGTCATCGACCAGGCACACGAGGCCGGCGTCCCGGTCGCGGCGCTGGCCGGCACAGCCGCGCATGCGCAACGGCATGTCGACAACGGCGTGGACATCGTCGTCGCGCAGGGACATGGGGCCGGTGGCCACACCGGCGAAATCGCGTCGATGGTTGCGCGACGAGTCCGGCGTGTCAACGATCCAGCGGGCGCTGCTGAGCGCGACGTCCGGATCGTTCGACTCGTTCATCCGTTGATGCGCCTCGGAAACCAGGATGTTCTGCAGCGGCATCGGCAGGGGTTCGGGCGCATCCGGTGGCGGGTATCCGCTTTTCTTATGAAAGTGCGCTAGCTGCCGGCGATTTCGTCGAGGCGACGGGTTGGCGGCCTCGAAGCCGCTGACCAGCTCGCCAGTGACACCGTGCGGCGTCGCATCTACACCGGCAAGCCGGCGCGACTGCTGAAGAGCCGCTGGACCGAGGCGTGGGACGCAACCGAGGCGCGGGCACGTGTCCGTTGGAAGGATAACCGCGGCCCTCGGCGTGACCGTCCCCCGATCGGGGGACAACGAATTCCCCGGTGCGGGGTCCGGTCAGCCGACAGACAGCGCGGCTCTGCGGCGGCACAGTAGGTACATCGCCGGAACAAAGCAGCGGACAGGCCGCAATATTAACGCAGACAGGAGAACTCAAAATGACCGCTAAAACCACCACGTGGATCCGCCGAGTTGCCGCCGGCGCGGTGCTGGTCGCGGCTCCCGCGTTCATCGCGCTGGACACTGCCGCCGCCAGCAACGCCGAGACCAGCTCGACGTCCCCGTCCTACGACTATTCGCCGACACCCAGTCAGACGACCCAGTACCCGTACGCGCCGTGGTACCAGTCGTTCCATCAACGGCACGCCGCGGAGGTGCAGTCCTGGTACCGGTGATCAGTTGGCCCCACCCCGCCGCATCAGCGAGGTATCGGGAACACCGGATCGTCGCACTCGATGCCCTGCGCGGACAGTTGACGCTTGAGCACCTTGAACGTCTGCGTGCGCGGCAACTCCGCGCTGATCCGCACGAACGACGGCCACTGCTTCGGCCCGAGATCGGGCTGCTCAACCAAGAACTTGCGGAACGCGTCGGGGTCGAACGTCACGCCTTCCGTGAGCACCAAAGCCGCCATCACCTGATCGCCCACATCGGGCGCCGGCACGGGATACACGGCTACCTCCACCACGTCGGCGTTGCGCAGCAGCACGCGTTCTATCGGTGCGGCGCCGAGGTTTTCGCCGTCCACCCGCATCCAGTCGCCGAGCCGGCCCGCGAAATACACGTACCCCGCCACGTCGCGGCAGGCCAGGTCACCGCTGTGGTAGACACCGCCGGCCATGCGCTCGGCGTCGGCGTCCGGGTCGTTGTAGTACCCCTCGAACCTGCCAGCCCCGCCGATGTTCACCAGTTCGCCGGTCACCCCCGGTGGACAGGGCTCGCCGGTGTCGACGTCGACGATCTCGACGCCGTCAGGCAACGGACCCAACGAGCCCGGCGGGGTGTCGGGGGTGCGGGCGATGGCCACTCCGCCCTCGGTGGACCCGAAGCCGTCGACTACCACCGTGCCGAACCGGCGGGCGAACCGCTCGATGTCGCCGGGAGCGCCTTCGTTGCCGTACACCGCCTTCAGCGGGTTGTCCGCATCGTCGGGACGCTCCGGCGTGGCAAGCACGTACGACAACGGCGTGCCGACGTAGTTCGCGTACGTCGCGCCGTAGCGGCGGACGTCCGGAATGAACTGCGAAGCCGAGAACTTGCGCCGCAGAACCATCGAACCTCGACACGCCAACGCCACCGACCACCCGACCAGCACCGCGTTCGAATGGAACAGCGGCATCGAGACGTAGCTGATGTCGCTCGGGCCGAGGGAGAACCGTTCCGTCATCGTCACGCCGGCGATCGCGACCTTGCCGTGGCTGCAGATCACCGCCTTCGGGTCACCGCTCGTTCCCGACGTGTAGATCAGCATGAACGGGTCCGTCGGCGCAGCGGACCGCGCGACCACCGGCGCATCCTGGTAGGCCTGCAGTTCAGCGGCCCAATCCGCGGAATCGACGTCGATGTAGTCGGTGTCGCTCAACCCTGCGGCCAATGCCGAATCCGCCAGCACCACTTGGCAGTCCGCATGCCGCACGTCACGGTCCAGCGCGGCGCCGCGGCGAATCGGGTTCAGGCCCACCGGAACAATTCCGGACAGCGCCGCCGCGATCAGCAGCGAGGAGAAGAACGGCGTGTTCTGCAGCAGCACCCCGACATGCGGCGGCCGGGCCGGGTCGAGGCGCTTGCGTAACGCCGCGGCGACTGCCGCGCCCCGCGCAATGTGGTTGCGCCAGCTGACGAACGAGTCCTGATTTTCTCCTCTTCGCGCAAGCGGCTCATCGGCGTTGTCTCCTCTTCGCGCAAGCGGCTCATCGGCGAAGTACACGCCGCGGTCGTCGACGTCGACGAGCGGTGTGATCAGCGACGTGACCGTGGGAAGGTCGCTGCCTGATGCCGGGTTCAAGCCGGTGTGTCAGCTAGTTCCCGGCCGATGCGCAGCAGCTGCCCGGTGGCCCCGCCCACCGCGAACTCAGTCTGCTTGGCGGCGAGGAAATACCGGTGCACCGGGTGGTCGAGGTCGATACCCACGCCGCCGTGCACGTGAACCGTGGTGTGCGCGACCCGGTGCCCGGCGTCGGCAGCCCAGAACGCCGCGGTGGCCACCTCCAGGTCGGCCGGAAGATCCTCGGACAACCGCCACGCCGCTTGGGTCGTGGTCAACCGCAAGCCCTTCACGTCGATGTAGCCGTCGGCCAGGCGCTGGGCCACTGCCTGGAAACTGCCGATAGGTCTGTCGAACTGTTCTCGCTCACGGGCGTATTCGGCCGTCAGCTCCAACGCCCGCTCCAACACACCGAGTTGAAATGCTGTGCGGCCTAGCGTGGCATGCGTAACAAGCCACCCGACAACCTCCTCGCCACCGACAACCCGCTCGGAATCCACTTCGACGCCTTGCAGTTCCAGGTGCCCGACGCTGCCGTGTCCGGTGGTTTGCAGCGACGTTACCGACACCCCAGCATCGGCCGCAGCGACGAGGAAAACCTTGATGCCCGAATCGGTTTCGGACGGCACCAGGAACGCATCGGCGACGGGTCCGTAGGCAACCTGAGTGCGGGTGCCGGTCAACCGATACCCGCTACCGCTCGCCGTCGCCTGCACCGGTCCTTCACCCATTTCGCCGTCGAGCGCGACCGCGAGGATCTTCTCGCCATTGACCGCCGGGGAAGCCCACTCTTGTTGCAGCGCCGCCGAACCGAACTTGGCCAGTGCGCCCGCGGCGAGCACCGCCGAGTCGAAGTAGGGCACCGCGGCCATCTGCCGGCCCAGCGCTACCAGCACGGCAACCTGCTCCAGCACACCAAAACCGCCGCCGCCCAACGACTCCGGTGCCGCGGCGCTCAGCACGTCCGAATCGATCAGGGTGCGCCACAGGTCACGGTCGAAGCGTTCGTCGAGCCCGTCCAGCTCCCGCTGGTGTTCCGGCGTGCAAACCGACTCGGTGATCGTGCGCACCAGGCCACCGAGATCCGTCGCAGCTTCGGTCGTCTTGAAATCCATTGTGGTTCCTTACCGGTTCACTCGGGGCAGGCCCAGCGCAACCATGCCGATGATGTCGCGCTGAATTTCGTTGGTGCCGCCGCCGAACGTCAGGATCAGACACGCGCGATGCATCCGCTCGACCCGGCCGCGCAGCAGCGCACCCGGCGAGTTCGGTCGCAGCGTGGCCGCGCTCCCCAGCACCTCCATCAGCAACCGGTAGGCCTCGGTGGCCAGCTCGGTGCCGAACACCTTGGCCGCTGAGGCGTCGGCCGGCGACGGGGACGCGTTGTCCGATGACGCCAGCTCCCAGTTGATCAGTTTAAGCACTTCGGCTTTGGCGTGTACACGCGCCAGGTTCAGCTGCACCCATTCCGAGTCGATCAACCGGGACCCGTGAATGTCCTTGGTGTTCTGCGCCCATTCACGAACCGCGTTGAGCGCCAAGAAGATCGGCTGGGCCGACACCAGCGCGACGCGTTCGTGGTTGAGCTGGTTGGTGACGAGCTTCCAGCCGCCGTTCTCCTCGCCGACGAGGTTGGTCACCGGCACGCGCACGTCTTGGTAATAGGTGGCGCTGGTGTCCGGGCCCGCCATCGTGTGCACCGGGGTCCACGAGAAGCCGGGCGCGGTGGTCGGCACGATCAGCATCGAGATGCCGCGGTGTTTCTTCGCCTCGGGGTTGGTCCGCACTGCCAGCCACACGTAATCGGCGTACGGGATCAGGCTGGTCCACATCTTCTGCCCGTTGATCACATACTCATCGCCGTCGCGGACCGCGGTGGTGCGCAGGGCGGCCAGGTCGGTGCCGGCGCCCGGTTCGGAGTAGCCGATCGAGAAATGCAGTTCACCGGACGCGATCTTGGGCAGGTAGAACTTCTTCTGCTCGTCGGTGCCGAACGCCATGATCGTCGGCGCCACACTGTTGATGGTCAAGAACGGCACCGGCGCTCCGGCGATGGCCGCCTCGTCGGTGAAGATCAGCTGATCCATCGCGGATCGCGCCTGGCCGCCGTACTCGGTGGGCCAGCCCAGTGCGAGCCACCCGTCCTTGCCCATCTGGGCGACGGTGTCCCGGTACGCATTGCCGGTGCCGTACTCACCTTCGACCGAGCTCAGGGCCTCGACCCGCTCGGGCGTCATCAACTTGCCGAAGTAGGACCGCAACTCGCGGCGCAACTCCTCTTGTTCGGGGCCGTAGCCGATCCGCATCGCCTCGTCCTTTGGTTTGAATGGAACCCCTGGCATACCCATCTGCAATCCCGGTTGTAACACGTTCTAGTCTTGTGGTCCAGCGACGGTTTCCGCCAGCGGGCCGCCGACCTGGTCGTATTGTGGGTGCGGCGTCAAGACCGGGCCGTCCGGGTGAGTACGAGGAGGTTGTCGTGCGAGTTGAAGTGGACCGCGATCGATGTGAAGGTAACGCCGTGTGCGTGGGAATCGCGCCGGACCTGTTCGATCTCGACGACGAGGACTATGCGGTGGTGAAGAAGGATCCGGTGCCGGCCGACGAGGAGGACCTCGCCGAGCAGGCGATCGCCGAATGCCCCCGGGCTGCATTGCTTCGAAAGGACTAGAGGTATTCATAAGTTGAGCGGATCCGAGGGGTACGAGGCTGGCCGTCAGGCTGACGAACTGACCGATTTGTCGGGGCGCGTCGCGGTGGTCACCGGCGCCGCCGCCGGGCTGGGCCGAGCGGAGGCGATCGGCCTGGCGGCTGTCGGCGCCACCGTGGTCGTCAACGACCTCGACGCGGCACTAAACGATTCCGACGTCTTCGACGAGATCAAGGCCGCCGGCAGCAAAGCCGTTGCCGTGGCGGGCGACGTCGGCGAACGGTCAACCGCCGACGAGATGGTGGCCGCGGCCGAGCGCGAAGGCGGCCTCGACATCGTCGTCAACAATGCCGGTATCACCCGCGACCGGATGCTGTTCAACATGTCCGACGAGGACTGGGACCTCGTCATCAAGGTTCATCTGCGCGGGCATTTCCTCCTGACCCGCAACGCCGCCGCCTACTGGCGCTCGCGTGCCAAGGAGTCAGGCGGCCAGACCTACGGCCGGCTCATCAACACGTCATCGGAGGCCGGGCTTTCGGGGCCGGTAGGTCAGGCCAACTACGGTGCAGCAAAGGCCGGGATCACGGCCTTGACGCTGTCCGCGGCCAGGGCGCTGGGCCGCTACGGCGTATGCGCGAACGCGATCTGCCCGCGGGCTCGGACGGCGATGACCGCGGACGTGTTCGGCGAGGCGCCAGACGACGCCGATATCGATCCGCTCTCGCCGGACCATGTGGTGACGTTGGTGCGCTTTCTCGCGTCACCGGCCGCGGAGGCTGTCAACGGGCAGGTGTTCATCGTCTACGGTCCGTCGGTGACGCTTGTCGCCGCGCCCACCGCAGTGCACCGGTTCACCGCGGAAGGGCCGGCGTGGGCGCCGCAAGAACTTAGCTCAGCAATGCAAAAATTCTTTGCTGACCGTGACCCGGACATGACATTCGCGGCGACCCAATTGATGGAGCGGTAGCGGCGACGTCCGTGTCAAACGCGGGGTCTGAAACGAGTAGAACACGTTACAGACCCCGCGCCCGAGAACTCGCTCTGAAATGGACAAACGTGCAAGTTATGACACTTTTAGTGATCTTTGACACCGCGAACGTGTTCTAGTTAGTATGATCCGGCTCACACAGCGTCACGTCCTGTTGAGGGGTGGGAAGGGCGCCGGACCGGCCAGTTTCCTGGCTTCGCCCGGAATCTGTCACCGCATCCCTGTGCCCGGGAAGGGGGGCCGAGTGAAGGATCAGCTCGCGGTTCCCGCTCGGGCCGTGGGCGGCTTCTTCGAAATGGCTGGGGACACGTTCCGCGCGATTTTCCGCCGACCGTTCCAATTCGGTGAGTTCCTCGAGCAGACATGGATGATCGCCCGCGTCTCGCTGGTGCCGACCCTTCTGGTGTCCATCCCGTTCACCGTGCTGGTCGCGTTCACGCTCAACATCCTGCTCCGCGAGATCGGTGCCGCCGACCTGTCAGGAGCGGGCACCGCGTTCGGCACCATCACCCAACTCGGTCCGGTGGTGACGGTGCTGGTGGTCGCCGGCGCCGGCGCCACGGCAATCTGCGCCGACCTCGGCGCCCGCACCATCCGCGAGGAGATCGACGCGATGCGGGTGCTCGGCATCGATCCGATCCACCGTCTGGTGGTTCCGCGCGTGCTCGCGTCGACGCTCGTGGCACTGCTCCTGAACGGATTGGTCTGCGCGATCGGGCTGTCCGGCGGCTATGTGTTCTCGGTGCTGCTGCAGGGCGTCAACCCGGGCGCGTTCATCAACGGGCTGACCGTGCTGACCGGTCTCGGCGAATTGATGCTCGCCGAGGTGAAGGCGCTGCTGTTCGGTGTCTGCGCGGGTCTGGTGGGCTGCTACCGCGGCCTCACCGTCAAGGGCGGACCCAAGGGCGTGGGCAACGCGGTCAACGAGACCGTCGTCTACGCGTTCATCTGCTTGTTCGTGATCAACGTCCTGATGACGGCGGTCGGCGTGCGAGTGCTGGCGCGATGAGCTATGACGTAACCCTTCGCCTGCGGCGCCTCTTCTCTGGGGTGCCGAAAGTGGTCGACAGCTTCGGCGAGCAGGCGCTGTTCTACGCCGAGTCGATCCGGTGGATACCGAACGCCGTCACCCACTACCGCAAGGAAACGGTGCGGCTCATCGCCGAGATGACATTGGGCACCGGCGCTCTGCTGGTCATCGGTGGCACCGTCGGCGTGGCGGCATTCCTGACGCTGGCCTCCGGCGGGGTAATCGCCGTGCAGGGTTATTCGTCTCTCGGCAACATCGGCATCGAGGCGCTTACGGGCTTCTTGTCGGCCTTCCTCAATGTCCGCATCGTCGCACCGGTCATCGCCGGCATCGCGCTGGCGGCGACAATCGGCGCCGGCACCACCGCGCAGCTGGGCGCCCAGCGGGTGGCGGAAGAGATCGACGCTTTCGAGGCGATGGCCATCCACTCCGTTTCCTATCTGGTGTCCACCAGGATCGTCGCCGGCTTGATCGCGATCGTTCCGCTGTACTCGCTGTCGGTACTTGCGGCGTTCTTCGCGGCGCGCTTCACCACTGTCTACATCAACGGCCAGTCCGGCGGCCTGTACGACCACTACTTCAATACGTTCCTTGTGCCGACCGACCTGCTGTGGTCATTCCTGCAGGCCATCGCGATGTCGATCGCGGTGATGCTGGTGCACACCTACTACGGTTACAACGCGTCCGGCGGGCCCGTCGGCGTCGGTATCGCGGTGGGACAGGCGGTACGGACGTCACTCATCGTGGTTGTTGTGATTACTTTGTTCATCTCCCTGGCCGTCTACGGCGCCTCCGGTAACTTCAACCTTTCCGGATAGAGGGGGAGCATGGCGAATTCCGGGTCAAAGACCCGCCACGGCCGGATCGCAGCCGCGGTGCTCGCGACTTTGATCCTGGCCTTCGCAGTGCTGACCTACCTCTCTTATACGGCGGCCTTCACGTCCACCGACTCCGTGACCGTGACCTCGCCGCGCGCCGGCCTGGTGATGGAGAAGGACGCGAAGGTCAAATACCGCGGCATCCAGATCGGCAAGGTCAAGGACATCGCATATTCGGGCGACCAAGCAAAGTTGACGCTCGCGATCGACAGCAACCAGATGCGCTACATCGATTCCAACGCGGAAGTGCGGATCGCCAGCAACACGATCTTCGGCGCCAAGTCGGTGGAATTCGTTCCGCCGACCAAGCCGTCGGGAACGTCGCTGCGCCCAGACGCGCGGGTGCAGGTCTCGGCGGTGCAACTCGAGGTCAACACGTTGTTCCAGACGTTGGAAGACCTGCTGCACAAGATCAACCCGATCGACCTGAACGCGACGCTGTCGGCGATCGCCGAAGGACTACGCGGGCACGGCGACGACTTCGGTGCCTCGCTCGCCGGGCTGAATGAATTGCTGCCGAAGATCAACCCGAAGATGCCGACGCTGCAGTCCGACTTCCAGCAGGCCGCCGCGGTCGGCAACATCTACGGCGACGCCGCGCCGGATCTGGTCACCGTTCTGGACAACGTCCCGACGATCAGCGACACCCTCGTGGATGAGCAGGAAAATCTCAACGCCACGCTGCTCGCGGCAACCGGCTTGGCGGACAACGGAACTGCAACGCTGGAGCCCGCTCAAGAGGACCTGATCGCCGCCCTTCAGCGGTTCCGCGCACCGTTGAAGGTGTTGTCGGACTACTCACCGGAGTTCGGCTGCATCTTCACAGGCGTCAAGAAGGCCCTCGACCAGTTCGCCCCCGTCATCGGCGGCACCAGGCCCGGCCTGTTCACGTCGTCGAACTTCGTTTTGGGCGTTCCGGGCTACACCTACCCGGAGAGCCTGCCGATCGTGAACGCCACTGGCGGTCCCAACTGCCGCGGTCTTCCCAACATCCCCACCAAGCAATTCGGCGGATCGTGGTTCCACTCGCCGTTCTTGGTCACCGATAACGCGTACATCCCGTACCAGCCGCTCACCGAGGTGCAGGTCGATGCCCCGTCGACCCTGCAGTTCTTGTTCAACGGCGCGTTCGCCGAAAGGGATGATTGGTGATGAGCGCTCGCGCGAAGAACAGAGGGCACTGATGAGCGCTTGCGCGAAGAAGAGAGAATCCTGATGCCGGGGCACCGCGGAGTCCTCATCAAGGTCAGCATCTTCACGGTCGTGATGCTGCTGGTCGCCGCGGGCTTGGTGGTGATCTTCGGACAGTTCCGCTTTTCGTCTACCAACACCTACCACGCGATCTTCGAGAATGCCTCGCGGCTCAAGGGAGGGAACGACGTTCGGATCGCCGGGATCCCGGTGGGTAGCGTCAAGGACATCCAGCTGAAGCCCGACAACAAGGTGGACGTCACGTTCTCGGTCGACAAGCGCTACCAGATGTACACGTCGACCAAGGCGGTCATCCGCTACCAGAACCTGGTCGGCGACCGCTATCTGGAGATCACGTCGGGGCCGGGTGAGCTTCGAAAAGTGCCGCCGGGCGGCACGATTCAGCACACCGAGCCCGCGCTTGACCTCGACGCCCTGCTGGGCGGATTGCGTCCGGTGCTGAAGGGCCTGAGCGGCGACAAGGTCAACGAGATCAGCAGCGCGATCATCGAACTGCTGCAAGGCCAGGGCGGTGCGCTGTCGGATCTGCTGTCGAGCACCGGCTCGTTCAGTCGGACACTGGCGGATCGGTATCAGGTCATCTCCGACGTGATCCACAACCTGAATACGGTGCTCACCACAGTCGACGAGAAGAGCGCCCAATTCAACGAGAGCATCGATCAGCTCCAGCAATTGGTGACCGGTTTGGCGCAAGGGCGAGATCCGATCGCCGGTGCGCTGCAGCCGCTCGCGTCTGCGGCGTCGGATCTGACAGACGTGCTGCAAAGCTCGCGGCGCCCCATCCAAGGCGTCATCGAGAATCTCCGTCCCTTGGCAACCGAAATGGACAACCGCAGGGGCGAGATCAACGCGGTCGTCGAGCCGCTCGCCGAGAACTACTTGCGGCTCAACGCGCTTGGCGCCTACGGCGCGTACTTCAACATCTTCTACTGCTCGGTGCGCATCAAGATCAACGGCCCGTCCGTCGGCCCGCCCACCGGCACGATGTCGGACAGCGACATCCTGATTCCGCAGGGCGGACCGCCTGACCCGTCGAAGGGCAGGTGCTCCGAGAATGGCTGAGGGCCGCAATCCGCTTCGAACCGGCGTCATCGGCCTGGTGTTGGTGGTCGGCGTGGTGCTGGTGTCGTTCGGCTACAACAAGCTGCCGTTCTGGCCGCAGGGAAAGACATACGAGGCGTACTTCACCGACGCCGGGGGCATCTCGCCGGGTAACGAGGTCAACGTGTCGGGACTGAAGGTGGGCCAGGTGAGCAGCGTCGCGCTGGCCGGCGACGTCGCCAAGGTTACGTTCACCGTCGACCGCAAGATCAAGGTGGGCGACCAGTCGCTGGTGTCGATCAAGACGGACACGATCCTCGGAGAGAAGTCGCTGTCGGTCACGCCGGGTGGGCGGGGGGACTCGACGACGATCCCGCTGAACCGCACGACGGCGCCCTATACGTTGAACAACGCTCTGCAAGACCTCGGGCAGACCGCCAGCGATCTGGACAAGGACAAGTTCACACAAGCCCTGGGCGTGCTGACGGATTCGCTGCACGAGGCGACACCCCAGCTGCGCCAGGCGCTCGACGGCGTCGCGGCGCTGTCACGCAGCATCAATGCCAACGACGAGGCACTGGCGCAGCTGCTCGAGCGGGCCAGGTCGGTCACCAAGGTGCTGGCCGACCGAGCCGGTCAGGTGAACCGGCTCATCGTCGACGGCAATCAGCTGTTCGCCGCCCTCGACGAACGCCGCGCTGCGATCAGCACGCTGATCTCCAGCATCGAGCCGGTCTCCCAACAGATTGAGGGCTTCGTCGCAGACAACCGCAGGGAGTTCGGCCCGGCGCTGCGGAAACTCAACGCGGTACTCGACAACTTGCTCCAACGCCGCGAACACATCAGCGAAGCGCTTCGGCGCCTGCCGCCGTATGCCACCGCGCTGGGTGAGGTGGTTGCGTCGGGGCCTGGGTTCCACATCAACCTGTACGGTCTGCCGCCCGGCCCGCTTGGAGAGGTGCTGCTGGACTTGTACTTCCAGCCCGGAAGGCTGCCTGCCAGCCTGGCGGACTACTTGCGCGGCTTCATCTCCGAGCGCTTGATCATCAGGCCGAAGTCACCATGAACGCGCAGCCGGCATCTCCCGGAATGAGGTGGTTGCGCTACGGCGCCATCACCGCCCTGGTGGCGGCGTTTATCGCCGGCATCTACGTGATCTGGCCGGGCCGTGCCGGTCACAAGGTGATCGGGTACTTCACGTCAGCGGTCGGGTTGTACCCCGGCGACGACGTCCGCATCGTCGGCGTTCCGGTCGGCACCATCAAATCCGTTGAGCCACAAGCGCAGGCGGTCAAGATCACGATGTCGGTCAAAGACGGGGTCAAGATCCCGGCCGGCGCGCAGGCGGTCATCATGGCGCCGAACATCGTGTCGGCGCGCTTCGTCCAACTCACCCCCGCCTACACCAGCGGTCCCGTGATGGCGGACGGCGCCACCATCGGCCTGGACCGCACGGCGGTGCCGGTGGAATGGGACGAAGTCAAGTCGGAGCTGACAAAGCTCAGTGCATCGCTTGGGCCACAAGCCGGATCGATGCAAGGACCGCTGGGCGATTTCGTGAACCAGGCCGCCGACACGTTCGACGGCAACGGCGATTCCTTCCGCCAAGCGCTGCGGGAGCTGTCCCAGACGACGGGGCGGCTGGGTGATTCCCGCACCGATCTGTTCGGCACCATCAAGAACCTGCAAATCTTGATCAA
>DASWBF010000378.1:0-3177 GCA_036390735.1 Mycobacterium sp.
AAAAGTACATCGCGTAATGAGCTGGGATAATCCAACGATCCCAACACTGTTCACTCATACTGACCCAGAGGTGGGATCGTTCGGCTTCTGTGCTAGCCCGTACTCACGCACCAGCGACCGGTTGGTCTCGCGCAGAACCTCCACATCGTCCTCCAGCGACATGATCGTCCTGTCCTTCTCAAGTAGTTCAACTTCGAGTTGAGCGAGTCGCGTCCGCAGCTCCAGAACCACTGGGTGCTGATCGATCACCGATGGGTCGACTGTCGCTCCCTGTGCGCCGAGGCGCCGTTCCAGGGGGCACTGTCAAACTTGAGCAGTCCGAGGGCGATTTTCGCCGGTTCGCCTCCGCGATTCACCAGGTCGCGTGTGACGTATGAGGCTTGTGCGGTTAGCAGAACATCCACACGACCTCAAGTTGACAGTGCCCCCAATACCGAGTGGCTCAAGCACGGCGCAGTCGAACTCGACGAACACGGTTTCATTCGCACCGGCATACCGGCTGCCGATCGCGCATCACCTGCCGTTCCCCTGGCCACCAACCAGCCGGGCATCTTCGCTGTCGGCGACGTGCGCGCCGACTCGATCAAGCGAGTCGCTCCCGCCGTCGGTGAAGGCTCCGTCGTGGTTGTCATCAATTCACGATGAACTCACCGTCGCCGAATGACCTTGCAGGCGGCCCATGGGCAGCCGGGCCGCAGACCGCTTGCTCGCCGAGTCGGCCATGGCGACTGCCGCGTTGGGGCGTGCTCGCACAGATCTGCGTTAACGCTCCCGCGCCGGGCGCGGGCAGTGGTGGGCCGCCGCCGTCGCCCAGCCGGCTCCGACGGTTTGGGGTTGGCGCCTGCGCCTGTGACGTGGAGTCGCCTCTCGACCTCCCCGTCGAGGATTTGAACCGGTTCGTGAGACTGAGACAAATCGGGTTGAAATCGCATTGAGACTGCCGAATAAGCCACAGGTCAACGGCGCCCGGCGATGTCACCGAGTGTGAGAACCTACAGTTGACGCCGAGGTGCGCGTGCGCGTGCTCGTCGAGTGAGCCGCCATTCCGGCAACGCCCAATTCTGCGCGGTCGAACCCGACGGGTCAGACGCCAGCGGATCGGTCGGAGCCGGCGCGTCGACGTGATCCTCTTTGTCGTTGGCGACGGGTGCTGCATTGGTCGCCGCAGGCGCTGATCGCGGCGGCGAGGGTTCCGACAGCTGTGCCGGTTCGACGCGCGGTGGTGGCGGTGGGATCGTCGCCGGTAAGGCCGACGGGGTGTCGGGAGGGCGGTGCGGGGTCGAGAACAGTGGTGTGGCCGCCAACGCCTGCTCGGAGGTGCGCCGAACCTGGCGCCTCATTGCCAGGCGCCTGATCAGTGCCACCGGCTGAGCCTAACGAGGCAGGTTGTCGGTGGTTGCGCTTCCTGATCTGAGGTCGTCCGCTAGCGCTGAGAGGTCTACCGGCGGCGCGTCGGCCATCCACACCTGCGTGCGGCCGGCAGCGAGCCGCTGCGGTGTGGGGTGAACCCTCCAGGCCTCTTGGCGTGTCATGACGGCGTGCGCGAGGACCTGGGCATGAAACCGCGTCGGCACCGTGATGCTGTCGACCAAGGCGCCGCGGCGAAGCAGCTCGGCCATCGCACGCGGGTTGGCGTTGGTGACAGCCACCTGCAGCCATGGCTTCCGGTGGATCTCGATGATGGCCACGGTGTGCTGGTCAAGCCACCCCTGTTCGCGCCAGGCCGGCAGGATCGATCGCTCATCGTCGATCGACGCGAGTGCGTTGAGCGCGTGTTGGTACTGCTGTTCGTTGCGTCGCTCGACCTCGGCCGGGCCGCGCTGCAGTTGCACGATCCGACGCTTCGGTATCGCTAGGGGGCGAGATGATCCGTGTGGGTGCCCGCGGGAGATCCAGCGGCGAACCGTGGACGGTGAGACGGCGGCGTAGTCGGCGACCGCGGCAACGTCGACACCGCCGCGAGCGGTGGGGCCATAGCAGTCCAGAAGCATGCCGATGAGCCTCTTGCGGCTCCAGCGTGGATCTCGTGCCGGGCGTATCACCTTGTTGGCGTTGCTCATTCGGGTGTGCCGATGCCGAAGTCGTCGATGGTGACGAAGTCCCAGCCGGCGACGTACTTGTCGTCGAAGAACTCCTTGAGCCAGTCCCGCAGGCCGCGGTCACCGCCCTCCTCGTAGGCCCGCAGCAGAGCCTCGATCTCCTCGGGGCTGATGTCGGCGGCGACGCGGCGATCGCGCGCGTAGCCCTGCTCGTAGCCACCGACGCCCTGCTCACCGCTGACCCAGATCTTGTTGCCGGCGCGCAACGCCTGGCTACCCTGCGCGCTGCTGCGGAAGTCCGATGTCGCCGCGCGCCGCCCGCGTTTGGTGGACGTGGCGCGCCGCGCGGCCGCCCGGATCGCGGCCAGCCGGCCCGTAGACGGTTTCTGGGTTCCGGCTGCCCAGCGGCGCACCGTGCCCGGGGAAACTCCAAGTTCCCGCGCGGCGGCGTTCGCGTTGACCGCCCCGCCCCGCGGGCCGCGCCCGAACACCGCCTGCAGCATGCCCCGCACGCTTCGGCCTTCGGCGGAGTCCGCCTCGCGCCGCCCGGAGATCCGTCGCACGAACGTGTTGCTCTGGGCTGCCTCCGCTTGCCGGATCGCTTGCCGCACCTCGGTTTTGGACGCACCGAGACCGCGTGCCGCGCGGTCGACGTCCACCGTGCCGTTGGCGACCGACCCGTAGCCGGCGAGGTCGTCGGCACCGATGCTGGTGCGCCGCCTGGTGCTGCGGGCCATCAGCGGCTCCCGTCATCGTCGGCGGTGTGTGGCAATGCTGCGCGCCATTGGGCGGCGGGGATCAGGTCACGCTTGCCGCGGTAGTCGCGGCCGTTGAGATGGTCGAGGTGCTCGGACAGCAGCGCGGAGCCTTCCGGCTTGTACTGTCCGAAGCCGCGGCCGAACGACTGCGGGCCGCCGGGCCACGCTGTCACCGGGTCCGGGTCCTCGGAGGCGTACAGGACGGTGTCGGTGGCCACCGCCAGCGGCCACTGCCCGTCCTTTCGCCGATCTGGTGCAGCCGGTAGACGATGTTGGCCTTGGCCTTGGCCAGCACGTGCAGCCGCCGCTCGGGGCTGTAGCCGGTCTTGCCCTTGAGGTGCTCGTCGGAGCCGATGATGCCGATTCCGTGGGTGCGGATG
>DASWBF010000379.1:0-7563 GCA_036390735.1 Mycobacterium sp.
TGAGTGCACCGAAAATGCCTTCCCGAACTCTGGACAAGATCGACATCGACACTCGTATTGTCCCAGTTCAGAAGGCATTTTCGCGGTTCACACGCCGATCAAATCGCCGGCCCATCCACGGATTCAGGCTAAGTCGGTGGACGTGCGCACCGATCCGCTTCCGAAGTCCGGCGCGGGCAAGATCCTCAAGCAGGACATCCGGCGGGAGATGTGCAACGCTGCGACCGATCTCGCGTGTTGAAGCTCTGACCGACCGTCTCCAACAACGCGCGGCACTTCGTCAACAGCGCCTGACGCACGGCCGCCGCCCGCTCTGCGATGGCCGCCTGCTGACGCACGTATTCGGCTCGGCCCGAAGGGCTTTCGATGCATATCGGGTGGTAGCCGAAAGCGCTCAGGTCGTAGGGGCTGGCCCGCATGTCCAGCACCCGCGCTCTGTAGGCCAACTCGAACGCGTCCATTACGATCTCGGAGTCCAGCAGCGGTAGCAGCTTGGCGCCCCACTTGTAGAGATCCATCGTGGCGTGCAGGCAGCCCGGCTGCTCGGTGGCCTGCTGCGTCTGCCGGGTCAGCTGTGCGCCGTTACGGGAGCGCGCCGCACCGGTGAAGAATCGGAACGCGTCAAAGTGGGTGCAGCGCAACGGCATTGACTCGACCACCGCGTCGGTGCCCGCACTGCTTAATCGCAGCGGCACGGCGTGATGCCGCACCTCGGCGGGCGCGGCGCGGTACACCATCGCCCACTCGTGCAGCCCGAAGCAGCCGAAGTGCGCAGGGCGGCCCGCGGTCGCGTCGAGCAGCCCGACGACGAACTCGACGGTCGGACGGCGCCGCGCCAGCAGATCGGGGTCGACGGTCACCGCGCCGTCGGTCCGCCGATACCCGCTCCACCGCGCATACGCCTGCGACGCAGGGCCCGTCAGGCTGACTCCGAACCCCGGGTGCCAGCGTGCGAGCTGGGCCGGCCGGAGCCTGTAGTACGTGAACAGGAAATCGACGACCGGATGCGACGTGCCGTGCCCGCGGCGGTCCAGGTACGTGCCGACGAGCGCGGTCACGCGCTCGTGGTGGCTGTCGCGGCGTTGCGTCCAGGAAGCCTCGCTGAGCACCTCAGACACGGTGCGTCCCGTCGCGCACGGTGCCCACGAGATCCTCCACCAAGTCCTCCAGCGCCACGATCCCCACGACGCGGTCGTGGCTTCCGGTGACTAGCGCGAGGTGACTGTTGTTGCGGCGCATGCGCGAGAGCGCATCCGGCAGCGGCATGCTCTCGGACACGTCGGGCAGCGGGCGGACCGTCGAGCGGTCGACAACTGCCTCGGGGTCGTCGACGGCCGGTAGCACGTCTTTGATGTGCACGTAACCGACGAACCGGCCAGTGGAGTCGACTACGGGGAAGCGCGAGTATCCGGTCTCGCCCAGAGCCCGCTGAATGGCCTCGACGGTCGGGCCGTCGCTGTCCGCGGCGATTTCCACCATGTGGACCTCGTTCAGCGGGATGGCGACGTCGGACACCACGCGGTTGCGGATCTGAAGCGCCCGGGACAGTCGCATGTGTTCCTCGGGATCCAGCAGGCCTTCCGAGCGTGATTCCGCGATCATCTCGGACAGCTCGACCATCGAGACGGTGTTCTCGAGTTCGGTCTTGGGCTCGATGCGCACCGCGCGCAGCGTCACGTGCGCACACCAGTCATAGAACGCGATGACGGGCCGGGTGGCTTGCACCCACCACAGGTACGGCGGCACCAACAACATCGCAGCGGACTCGGGCCCGGCGATCGCGATGTTCTTCGGCACCATCTCCCCGAGCAGCACGTGCAACACCACGACGATCGTGATCGCGACGAAGAACGACACGGTGTGCAGTAACGCATCGGGCACGCCGAGAAGATCGAACGGCTTCTCCAGCAGGTGAGCCACTGCCGGTTCGCCGATGCGGCCCAACAGGATTGAGCACACCGTGATGCCGAGCTGGGCGCCGGCCAGCATCAGCGACAGGTTCTGCCCGGCGCGGATAACCGTCACGGCGCTGCGCTTGCCCTGCTCGGCGAGGGCTTCCAGCCGGTCGCGCCGCGCGGATATCAGCGCGAACTCGGCCCCGACGAAGAACCCGTTCGCGAGCAGCAGCAGGACGGTCAGCACGACGCCGAGGAAGTCAGCCATCAGTCACCACCCGAATCGCCTTGGCGTCGGCCGAGTTTGACGAGATCCAGCAGATCGATGCGGCGGCCGGCCATCCGGGCGACGGTCGCACGCCACCGGATCGGGTCGTCCAGAGTCCCTTCCGGCTCGAATGCCTTGAGCTCCACCGACTCTCCGACCTCGGGGATATGCCCCAGTTCATGCATCACCAACCCGCCGATGGTCTCGTATTCGCCCTCGTGACCGCGGAATCCCGTGGCCGCGGCAACCTCGTCGATACGCAGCAGCCCCGACACCCGCCAGCCATCGCCCGAACGAAACACATCGGGCGTCGGCTCGTCGTGTTCGTCGCGGATGTCGCCGACGATCTCCTCGATCAGGTCTTCGACGGTGACCATCCCCGCGATGCCGCCGTATTCGTCGGCGACCAGCGCCGTCTGCAGGCCGTTGGCCCGAATCTGCGCCATCAGCGAGTCGCCGTCCAGGGTGGACGGCACCACCGCCACCGGGCGCGCCACGTCGGCCAGCCTGGTGCGGGCGAAGTCGTCGTGCGGCAGCTCGAAAACCTGCTTGACGTGGACCAGACCGATCGTCTCGTCAAGATCGCCCTCGGTTACCGGGAAGCGGGAGTAGCCGGTCTGCATCGCCTTGGCGACCAGGTCGGCGACCGTGTCGTCGGCCTCCAGCGACTCGATCTTGGACCGCGGGGTCATGAACTCCTCGGCGGTGCGCGCGCCGAACTGCAGCGACCGGTCGACCAGCGCCGCCGTGAGCGGATCCAGCGCGCCGCGCCGCGCGGAGTTGCGCACCAGCGACCCCAGCTCCTGCGGCGAGCGAGCCGACCGCAGCTCCTCGGCCGGCTCGATGCCGAGCCGCCGCAGTATCCAGTTCGCGGTGCCGTTGGTGAGGTGGATCAGCGGGGTGAACAGCAGCGAGAACAACACCTGCGGCCCCGCCACGACGCGCGCGGTCGGCAGGGGCCGCGCCACCGCCAGGTATTGGGCCACCAGCTCGCCGAACACCATTGACACCGAGGTGGCGATCAGCAGGGCGAGCGCCAGCGCGGTGCCGTGGATCCAATGCTCGGGTACCGACATCGCCGTCAGCACAGGTCGCAACAGCCGCGCGATCAGCGGTTCGGCCAGATAACCGGTGATAAGTGTGGTGATCGAGATGCCGATTTGCGCGCCGGACAGCTGGAACGACAGCGTGCGGTGCGCGCGCTGGACCATTTTGTCGCGGCGCCCCCCGCTGCGGGCGTTGGCGTCCACCGTGCTTCGCTCGAGCGCGGTGAGGGAGAACTCCGCGCTGACGAACACCGCGGTGCCCAGCGTGAGCACGACGAAGCCCACCAGCGCGAGCAGAATCAATGTCACGCTCATCGCGCCGTGGTCTGGTCACGGCCGGACCGGATCTCCGGCCGACTAGACGGAGGCTCGGCCTCGGACGGCACGTGATCCCTTTCATCCGGCTGCGCAACGCGTTCGCGCCGCGCCAAGAAGCACCCATCGTATCGCGATGGGGCCTGCCGGTTCAGCGTCCAGCTCAGCGGCGAATGCGGGCGTACAGGGCCTGCGCCGAAATAGCGTTCCAGGTCGTGATTCTCCCCGGATCACAGCCCTGAGTTCTGTTTCGGCGCAACGGAGCGGGGAAGCTACCAGCCGGTGGGCAGCGGATGTCCTTCGGCGAAGCCGGCCGCGGACTGCACGCCGACCACCGCCAGCTCGTGCAGCTCGGCGATCGTCGACGCGCCGACGTAGGTGCAGGTGCTGCGCAGCCCGGACGTGATGTGGTCGAGCAGGTCCTCGACGCCACCGCGATCGGGATCCAGGCCCATCTTCGACGTCGAGATGCCCTCTTCGAACAGCGCCTTGCGGGCCCGCTCGTAGGCGCTGTCGGTGGTGGTGCGGGCTGCTACCGCGCGCTTGGAGGCCATCCCGTAGCTCTCCTTGTACGGCTGGTCGTCGCGGTCGCGCAGCAGGTCGCCGGGCGACTCGTACGTGCCGGCGAACCACGAGCCGATCATCACGTTCGACGCACCGGCCGCCAGCGCCAGCGCCACGTCGCGGGGATGACGCACCCCACCGTCGGCCCACACGAATCCACCCAATTGCGCTGCGGCAGAGGCACATTCATGTACCGCCGAGAACTGGGGCCGGCCCACACCGGTCATCATCCGGGTGGTGCACATCGCGCCCGGGCCGACGCCCACCTTGACGATCGTCGCTCCGGCGGTCAGCAACTCGCGGGTGCCCTCGGCGGAGACGACGTTGCCTGCCGCCACGGGCACGCCCAGGCCGAGCGAGGTCACCGCTTTGATCGCGTCGATCATCCGTGTCTGGTGCCCGTGCGCGGTGTCGATCACCAGCAGGTCGGCGCCCGCCTCGACGAGCGCGGTGGCCCTCGCGCCGACGTCGCCATTGATCCCGACCGCCGCGCCGATCCGCAGCCGGCCGGCGTCGTCGACCGCGGGGGTGTACAGCCCCGCGCGCAGCGCGCCTCGACGGGTCAACACCCCGGCCAGCGTGCCGTCGGGCTCCGTCAGCACGGCGACGTCGATCTGCGCGTGTTCGAGCAGGTCGAACACCTGCCGCGGGTCGGTGTGCGCGGGCGCGGTGACGAAGTCGCGGACCAGCACGTCACGCACCCGGGTGAACCTGTCGACGCCGGCGCAGACGGCGTCGGTGACCAGTCCGATCGGGCGGCCTTCGAACACCACCACTGCGGCCCCGTGCGCGCGTTTGTGGATCAGCGCGCACGCGTCCGACACCGAGTCGTCAGGCTCCAGCGTGACGGGCGTATCGGCCACCAGGTCGCGGCTCTTGACGAACTCGACGGTGTGCTTGACCGCGGTGATCGGCAGGTCCTGCGGCAGCACCACGATGCCGCCGCGGCGGGCCACCGTTTCGGCCATCCGGCGCCCGGCGACCGCGGTCATGTTGGCCACCACCACCGGGATCGTCGTGCCGGAGCCGTCGATGGTGGACAGGTCGACGTCAAACCTCGACGTCACGTCCGAGCGGTTCGGGACGATGAAGACGTCGGTGTAGGTCAGGTCGTACGGGGGCGGGTGACCCTCCACAAATCGCATCGCCACCGATCCTAGGCGGTGGTGGCAGGCTTCGGCGCCCGCTGCAACAGCTCGAGCCGGGTGCCGTCCTTGACGATGAACTGCGCCACCAACGTCACCGGCGGCTCGACCTCGGCGACCGCGGCGAAATCGTCACCGCCGGAGCGCCTTTCCTGCACTTCGAAGCCGAGCCCTTCAGCGTAGAACCGCTGAGACCGGTCGAGATCCGACACGCAGAGGCCGACGTGAGCCAGCGCCGTCACGCCTCCACCTCGCTGCGGTCACCGCTCCACAGCGTGTGGAACTTCTTGCCGCGCTCGGCGTCGACGCGTTCGTAGGTGTGCGCGCCGAAGAAGTCGCGCTGGGCCTGGGTCAACGCGGCCGGGAGCCGCTCGGTGCGCAGCGCGTCGTAGTACGACAGCGCCGACGCGAAGCCGGGGATCGGGATGCCGAGCCGGGTGGCGGTGGCGACGACGCGCCGCCAGCTGTCGATGCCCGCCTCGACCGCGCTGCGGAAGTACGGGGCGGCGATCAGCGTCGCCAGGTCGGGGTCGTCGTCGAACGCGTCCTTGATGCGGTTGAGGAACTTGGCCCGGATGATGCAGCCGCCGCGCCAGATCGTGGCCAGGTCACCGGGTGTGACGCCCCAGTCGTACTCCGCGCTGCCGGCCTGGATCTGATTGAACCCTTGGGCGTACGCGACGATCTTCGACGCGTACAGCGCAAGACGCACGTCTTCGGTGAATTCGTCTGCATCACTTGGCTTTCCGCCGAGTGAGCCGGACGCCAGGCCCGTCGTGGCGGTGCGCTGGGCAACCGAGCCGGACAGCGCGCGGGCGAACACGGCCTCCGCGATGCCGGTGACGGGCACGCCGAGATCGAGCGCGGACTTCACGGTCCAGCGGCCGGTGCCCTTCTGTTCCGCCTCGTCGAGGATCACGTCGACCAGCGGCTTGCCGGTCTTGGCGTCGGTCTGGCGCAGCACTTCGGCGGTGATCTCGATCAGGTAGCTGTCCAGGTCGCCCTTGTTCCACTCGGCGAACACGTCGGCGATCTGCGGCGCCGACAGCCCGAGTCCGTCGCGCAGCAGCTGGTACGCCTCGCCGATGAGCTGCATGTCGGAGTACTCGATGCCGTTGTGCACCATCTTGACGAAGTGGCCGGACCCGTCGGGCCCGATGTGCGTGCAGCAGGGCACCCCGTCGACGTGCGCGGAGATCTCCTCCAACAGCGGACCCAGCGACTTGTACGACTCGGCGGGGCCGCCCGGCATGATCGACGGGCCGTTCAGCGCGCCCTCTTCGCCGCCGGAGATGCCGGCGCCCACGAAGTGCAGGCCGCGCTCGGCCATCGCCTTCTCGCGGCGGATGGTGTCGGTGTAGAGCGCGTTGCCGCCGTCGATGATGATGTCGCCCTTGTCCATCACGCCGGCGAGTTCGTCGATGACGGCGTCGGTCGGGTCGCCGGCCTTGACCATGATCAGCACCCGGCGCGGTTTCTCCAGCGCCGCGACGAATTCGGCCATCGTCTCGGTGCGGACGAACTTGCCCTCGGAGCCGTAGTGCGCTAGCAGGGCATCGGTTTTGGCGATCGAGCGATTGTGCAGTGCGACGGTGTAGCCGTGGCGCGCGAAGTTGCGGGCGATGTTGGAGCCCATCACGGCCAGCCCGGTAACGCCGATCTGCGCGGTGCCGGTGGTGTCTGCTTCAGGAGGCGTCATCGCAAGGCCTTTCGTGTGCGGTTGTGGCGCAACGGGAAATCTGCCCAAAAAGACCAGACTATGCGGTGAAGAGCCGATGCAACTCGGTGAGCCACGGCACCGCCAACGCTACCGTCGGCACGACCAAGATCGCCGCGGCGGCCAGGTACGCGGTGGTGGCCACTGCCAGGCTGTTGCCGCGGCCCGAAAGCCTCCGCACGCGCGCCACCGTGCTGGGCCCGCCGGCAGCCAGCGCGCCCGACGGCGTCGGCCCGGCCGCGCACGCCACCAGTGCGCGCGCCAGGGGAGTAGGGCCCGCCACGCGCACCGCGGCGTCGTCGGCGAGCATTTCGACCAATAGCCGCACGGCGTCCAGCGCCCGGGCGCTGCGGACGAACCTCGGGAACGCCGCGTGCACCGCGGTGAACATCTCGAGCACCAGGTCGTGACGGGCCCGAAGATGGGCCCGCTCGTGGCGCAGGATCGCGGTGATCTCTTTGTCGCTCAACGTGTTCAGCGCGCCCTTGCTCACGACGACACGGCTGCGAACGCCGGGCAGGCAATAGGCCAGCGGCTCGGAGACGTCGATGATGCGCAGATGCCCCGTGCCTGCGGCCCCGAGAAGGTCGACAAGCATGCGGTGGTGAGCTCG
>DASWBF010000380.1:0-1714 GCA_036390735.1 Mycobacterium sp.
GAGCCGGTTCTCGAGTTCTGCGAGGTCGGTGAAGTCGTTCGGGGATAGAGCCTTGCGCTGGACGATCGAGTAGTAGATCTCCACCTGGTTCAGCCACGACGCGTGGATCGGGGTGTGCACCATCACTGCGGTGGGGAACGCGTCGGCGAGCCGTTGGGCGGCGGTGTCGCCGCGGTGGGAGGAGCCGTTGTCGACGACCCAGAACACTCGTCGCGCGGAGGGGTAGGGCTCCTGCGTCATGACCTGGGCGACCAGGGCCATGAACGCGGTGATTCCGGTGGTGGGTGCGCAGCAGCCGATGACGTGGGCGCGGTGCACGTCGTAGGCGGTCAGGTAGGCCAGCGCGCCGCCGCGGTCGTAGTCGTGTTCGACCCGCATGGTGCGGGACCGGCCCGGCGGCAGCGTGGGGTGGCAGCGGCAGCGGGCCTGGATGGAGGTCTTCTCGTCGCAGGAGATCACGTAGTCGTCGGCACCGAGTGGCTGGCCCTGCCAGGTGCGGGCGTACAGGTCAAGGACGCGTTTGGCCTTGCCGGCGAAGTCGGGGTCGCGGACCGAGATCCAGGACCGGTGTTGCCAGGGCTTGATCGCGTCGTGGGTGAGGATGCGCCGCACGGTGGACGCCGAGATCGTGTCGGTGATGCCGGCGCGGACCACTTCGAGGGCGAGGTCCAGGCAGCTCCACTTCGCCAGGGGCACCCCCCGGGTGGCGGGCAGTTCGCAGGCCAACGCTTTGACCTCGGCCCGTTGCAGCTCGGTGAATCGTCGTGGTCGACCCGATCGGGGCCGGTCGGTCAGGCCGTTCATGCCGGTGGCGGCGAAGCGATTGCGCCAGCTGCGGGCGGTGTCGACGCTGACCCCGGCCCGCTTGGCGATGACCGCGGTGGGGATCCCGCGCGCGGCCAACAGCACGATCAACGCGCGGACCCGGTCCCGGAACGGGGTCTTGTGCCCGCGGGCGCGCTGCTTCAGTCGGTGCCGGTCGGCTGCAGTCACGGTGATTCGGCAGGCGGGCGGACCGGGCATCGGCAACGACCCTTTTCGAGATTGACGGCGGGAGCCGAAACCTCTCGAGAAATGGATCTTGGTTCAATCTGACACGCCGATCGGGCAGCATGGCCGCATGCCGATCCCGCCGGAATCCACCAAAGCTTCGCTGCAGTACCGGCTGTGCGAGCACGCGCGCGACCGCTGGTCCAACCTTGACCTTGACGTCCGCCACCGCGCTGGGTTCGCCTACGTCGACGCCCGCCTCGCCAGCAGCGAGGTCGTTCCGCTGCTGCGGCTGCGCTACGGCGGCTCGGCCTCCTACTGGGGAGTTGCCCTGTACCGCGCCGGCACCGGAAAGTACGAAGATCAGATCTGGTTCACAGGCACGCCGGTGGAGGCACTCGATTTCGCCGCCGGCATCTTGCTGGCCGGCGCCGATGCCTGATCAGTGCCCCCGGCTGACCCGGTGCTCGCGCAACGCCAACCAACTGGCGACGGACTTACGGCGTCGACCACTAAGCTCTAGCGACTGAGGGGACTCCGGCACTCTCTCCCAGCGCAGTACCGCTGCAGTCAGCGACCGCATCAGTTCTTCTCGTCCCTGCGTAAGCGCACCCTGCGGCAGCACCAATTCGACCATCGGCATTGAGACCTCCTTTGTGGATCGTTGTAATTGTCGCGCTGTCCCGGAAGAGAGCGTAAACACAATGCGTCAGACTAACTCCTT
>DASWBF010000381.1:0-3612 GCA_036390735.1 Mycobacterium sp.
TCCAGTTCCACCATCCGCTGCAGCTGGTCTGGTTCGCCGTCATCGGCATCATCGCTGCCGCCGTCGGACTGCTGTACGCCAAGACGTTCTACGGCACCGTCGGCCTGACGGCGCGGCTGCCGGGCGGCACGGTGATCAAGCCGGCGCTCGGCGGGCTGTGCGTCGGCCTGCTGGCGCTGATGCTTCCGCAGGTGCTGTCCAGCGGGTACGGCTGGGCGCAGAAAGCCGCGGCCACCGAGACGCTGATGGCGATCCCGCTGTGGATCGTGCTGATCCTGCCGGTGGCCAAGATCGTCGCCACGTCGCTGTCGATCGGCACCGGCGGCGCAGGCGGCATCTTCGGGCCGGGCATCGTGATCGGCGGGTTCACCGGGGCGGCGATCTGGCGGCTCGGCGAGTTGGTGCACGCGCCGGGGCTGCCGCAGAGCCCGGGTGTGTTCGTCGTCGTCGGCATGATGGCGTGCTTCGGCAGCGTCGCCCACGCCCCACTCGCGGTGATGATCATGGTCGCCGAGATGACGGCGTCGTTTTCCGTGGTGCCGTGCGCGATGGTCGCGGTCGGCATCGCGTACCTGCTGATCTCTCGCACCGACGTGTCGATCTACAAGGCGCAGCGGCTCAACCGGGAGACCGCGCACGAAGAGCGGCTCGAATAGCAGACGAAGAAAGGCACAGCCATGACAACCGCGCACAGCCCACACGCGACCTCGCTGACGAACGGCGATGTCGTCGAGCAATCCGAACTCGGCTCGATCACCCGGGTGACCTCCGACACGTTCCCGATCCTGCGTGGGCTGTCGATCAAGCGGGTGGTCATCAACCCCGGGGCGATGCGCACGCCGCACTGGCACGCCAACGCCAACGAACTCACCTACTGCGTGTCGGGCACGGCGCTGGTCTCGGTGCTCGACACCGGCAGCGAGTTCTCCTCGTTCGTCGTCAGCGCGGGCGACATGTTCCATATCGACTCCGGCTCACTGCATCACATCGAGAACATCGGCACCGACACCGCGGAGTTCGTCATCGCATTCCGTCACGAGCGTCCCGAGGACTTCGGTCTCGCCGCGTCGTTCGGCGCGATGACCGACGCCGTGCTGGGCAATACCTACGACCTGCCGGCGTCCGACTTCGCCACGCTGCGCCGCGACACCACCGACCGGGCGCTCGCCGCCCGCGACGGCGACCCCGAGGTGCCGGCCACCGCGTACTTCTCGGACCCGCACAAATTCTCCGTCGAAGCGAGCGCGGCGCCCATCAGCATCGCGGTCGGTTCGGCGCATGTGGCGCGGGTGCAGTTCTGGCCGGCGCTCAAAGATCTGGCGATGTACTCGCTGCGTATCCGCGAGGACGGGATGCGCGAACCACACTGGCACCCGATCACCGCCGAAATGGGCTACGTGCACCGCGGCTCGGCGCGGATGACCGTGATGGATCCGGACGGCACCGTCGACACCTGGTACCTGCAGGAGGGTGACGTCTACTTCATCCCGAGGGCGTATCCGCACCACATCGAGGTCTTCGAGTCCGACGACATCCACTTTTTGGTGTTCTTCGACCAGCCGACACCCGGCGACATCGGCTACCGCGCGTCGGTCAGCGCCTATTCACGGCAGGTGCTCGCCGCGACGTTCAACACGCATCTGGCGGCGCTGCCGGTGTTTCCGTTCACGCCGGAGGATCCGCTGATCGTGACCCGCTGCAACCCGGTCGACCCGCGCGCCTGAGGGTCAGGCGCTCTTCGCGGCTCGGGCGGCACTCTTCTCGGTCTTCTTGCCCCCATGCTTCAGCGATCCGCCCGCGTTCTCGAGATGCGCGCGGACGAACCACTGGAACTTCTCCATCTCGCCGGCGTGCTCGATCAGCATGTCCTGGGTGACCAGGTCGAGATCTTCGAGCCGGTCGATGCCCTTGCGGGTGTCTTCGATCACGCCGTTGTAGACCAGGTCGAGGGCGGCCAGATGCGCCTGGACGGTGTCCCGGTCGACCGAGTAGTCGTCCCACGTGCGGTCGTTGATGATCGCGCCCGGTGTGCCCTTCGGTGACTTACCGAGTGCCGCAATGCGTTCCGCGACCTCGTCGGCGTAGCTGCGCACCAGCGACACCTGCGGGTCGATCATCTCGTGGACGCCGATGAAGTTGGGACCGACCACATTCCAGTGGACGTGCTTGAGCGTCAGGTGCAGATCGTTGTACCGGCTCAGCTGCTTCTGCAGCAGCTCGGCGATCTCGCTGCCCTGCTTCTCCGACATGCCTGGAACGGTGAACTGCGCCATTGCTAACTCCTCGTACGTACCCGTTTTCTGGATTCGGTCAAGCAGAGGGGTACCCATGCGGACGCGCGCGTAATCGAGACGACCATTACAGCTTCGAAAGATTCTTGATCGCCTGCCGCGGCCCGAACCGCGCATAGCTGGCCAGTCCGCTGACCTCGAGCAGCCGCACCGCCCGATAGCGGTGCGGGCGCAGCGGCTCCAACAACGCGACCATCTGCGCGTCGTCGATCGGATGTCCGAGCAGCGTCCGGCCGATCACCGTGGCCAAGTGGTAGTCGCCGATCGACAGCGCATCGGCATCACCGAACGCGCGCTGCGCGGTCTCGGCGGCGGTCCACACCCCGACGCCCGGCAGCGAGGTCAGCGCGGCGCGGGCCGACTCCGGTGCCCGCTGGGTCAGCCGCTCCAGCGACGACGCCCGCTGCGCGCAGCCGACGATCGTGCGCGCTCGGCCGGGGTCGACGTTGGCGCGGTGGAACTCCCACGACGGGATGCGCCGCCACACCTCCGCCGACGGCGGCACCCGCATCCGGGCCGGCGCGGGCCCGGGCGCGGGCGCGCCGTACCTGGTCACCAGCAGCCGCCACGACCGAAACGCGTCAGCGCCAGCCACCCGCTGCTCCACCACCGCGGGGATCAGCGCCTCGAGTACCCGCCCGGTCCGTCCGAGACGCAGATGCGGCGCCTTGCGGTGGGCCGCCGCGATCGTCGGCTCCTCCGGCGCGAACCCGGTCGCATCGTCGTCGGCACCCAACATCCCCGGCGCCGCGTCGACGAACTCGGCGGCGCCGTCGCCCCAGGCCTCACACTCGACTGTTTCTGGCGCCGACTTGGTGATCCGGGCCGTCACCGGACCGCTGGCCATCAGGCTGGTCCGCCAGATCGCCCCGTCAGCTGCGATCAGAAAGCACGGGTCGCCGCGGCCGCGCCGGAGCGGGGACAGCGTCGCCAGCGGTCGCGCCGGCCCGGGAAACGAGATGCTGCGTTCGGATTTGATGACCCAATCGTGACATCCGTCCGCCGGGTGAGCGATGGGTGGCGGGCTCGGATGTAATGGGCCTGAGTTGTTCTGAAATGTGACGGGTTAAGAGTTGTTGGGCGAAATGCGCGTGATCGGGTGTTTGTGAGCATTGGTGAGTGTGTGACGATGTTGTCGGTGCGGTCTGGGATGGTTGAGTCATGTGCCGCGGATCGGCGAAGTTGCCATTGGGGCGTGGTGATGGCGCGGTTTGAGGTTCCCGACGGCTGGGTGAGGGCACGAGGCGACGAAGCGTCAACCCCGCCCACCACTCACGAGGGTGCGGGGACCGCTGCTCCGCAAGGAGAAGCTGCCTGAAAT
>DASWBF010000382.1:0-2932 GCA_036390735.1 Mycobacterium sp.
TTTGGTAACGGCGTGCTGGGGTCGCTGCAGCGCCACGCCGACCCGAACGCGGTACACGTCCTTCTGTCTCATCTGCATGCCGACCACTGCATCGAACTGCCCGCGCTTTTCGTGTGGCGCCGCTACCACCCGATCCCGGCCGTCGGTAAGGCGTTGATGTACGGGCCCAGCGACACCTGGTCGCGGCTGGCGCAGGCGTCCTCTCCATTCGGCGGCGAGGTCGACGACTTCTCCGACATCTTCGACGTGCGGCACTGGAACGACGGCGAGGAGGTTGAATTCGGATCGGTGCGGGTGCTGCCGCGAGCGGTGGCCCATCCGACCGAGGCTTACGGGCTGCGGTTCACCGACGCATCCGGTGCGGTATTCACCTTCAGCGGCGACACCGGCATGTGTGACGCGATCATCGATCTGGCGCAGGGCGCCGACGTGTTCCTGTGCGAGGCGTCATGGACGCATGACCCCGGCCACCGGCCCGAGCATCTACATCTGTCGGGCACCGAGGCAGGCCAGATCGCCGCCCGCGCCGGAGTCGGGGAGTTGCTGCTGACGCACATCCCGCCGTGGACGTCGCGCGAGGACATCATCACCGAAGCCAAAGCGGCGTTTGACGGGCCGGTGCGGGCCGTGGTGTGCCAAGAGGCGTTCGAGGTCACCCACTAGATGTCCAGTCGAGAGGACGGCCGCCTTGACGACGAGCTGAGGCCGGTGACCATCACCCGCGGATTCACGTCCCATCCGGCCGGCTCGGTGCTGGTGGAGTTCGGGGAAACCAGGGTGATGTGCACGGCCAGCGTGACCGAGGGAGTTCCGCGGTGGCGCAAGGGAACTGGCGAAGGCTGGGTGACCGCGGAGTACGCGATGCTGCCGGCGGCCACACACACCCGATCGGACCGCGAATCAGTGCGGGGCCGCCTCGGCGGACGGACGCAGGAGATAAGCCGGTTGATCGGACGGTCACTGCGGGCTTGCATCGACCTGGCCGCGCTCGGAGAGAACACAATCGCACTCGACTGCGACGTGCTGCAGGCCGACGGCGGCACCCGCACCGCGGCGATCACCGGCGCCTACGTCGCGCTGGCTGACGCGGTCACCTATCTGTCCGCGGCCGGCAGGTTGTCGGACCCCCGACCGCTGTCATGCATGATCGCCGCGGTGAGCGTCGGTGTCGTCGACGGAAGGGTCCGGGTCGATCTGCCCTACGAGGAGGATTCGCGAGCCGAGGTCGACATGAACGTCGTGGCTACCGACACCGGCACGCTGGTGGAAATTCAGGGGACCGGCGAGGGCGCGACATTCCCTCGTTCGACGCTGGACAAGCTGCTGGACGCGGCGCTGGGCGCCACCGAGAAGCTGTTCGAGATTCAGCGGGCGGCGTTGGAGTTGCCGTATCCGGGAGAGCTGCCCGAGGGCCCGCCGGCGAAGAAGGCGTTCGGCAGCTGACGTGATTCGGCTGCTCGTTGCGAGCCGCAACCGCAAGAAGTTGGCGGAGATGCGGCGGGTGCTCGACTCGGCCGGGCTTGCGTTTGAGTTGGTGTCACTTTCCGACGTGCCGCCTTTCGATGAGGCACCGGAGACCGGTGCGACGTTCGAAGACAACGCGTTGGCGAAGGCGCGTGACGCGTTCAAGGCGACCGGGTTGCCGTCGGTGGCCGACGACTCCGGACTCGAGGTCGACGCGCTTCACGGCATGCCCGGGGTGCTGTCTGCCCGGTGGGCCGGGGTGCACGGCGACGACGCCGCGAACAACGCGCTGTTATTGGCTCAGTTGCGGGACGTCCCCTCGAACCGGTGCGGCGCGGCGTTCGTGTCGACGTGCGCGCTGGTGTCGGACGCCGATGAGGTGGTGGTGCGCGGACGGTGGCCGGGGCGGATCGCACGGGAGCCGCGCGGCGAGAGCGGCTTCGGCTACGACCCGATATTTCTCCCCGACGGGTTGGAGTGCAGCGCCGCCGAACTCAGTCCTGAGCAGAAGGACTCGATGTCGCATCGGGGCCGAGCGCTGGCTCAGCTGGTGCCGGCGCTGCGGGCGCTTGCGGTTTGAACTCGCGTCACGCGGGCGCCGTGCGCTTCCACAGCTCAAATGGCTGCCGGCCATCTGGATTCCGGACGGCGAGAGTGAAGTGGCTCAATGCGTAAGCGCGGGTTGACTCGTCCCATTCCGGGAACGTCGCCGGGTCACTTCGCAGGAGCAGGTAGTCGGCGTGCTTCATTTGTTCGATCGTGGCGTCCTGCCAACGTTTGTCGGCGACGAACCCGGAGGGATAGAAGCTGACTCTATTGTCCCATTTGATGTTCTGTGCTAGAGCGACGCCGCGTCCGTCGACGTAGGACGGGCAGCGAGGGTTGGGCACGGTGTAGACATCGGCCATGAGCGGAAGGCTGATCGCGTCGAAGTAGACGCAACTGCCGTCGGGAATTTCAGCGGTGGCGGCGCGCAGGTCGCCTTGGCCCCGAAGGCCGCTGAGGTGGACGCCGGTTCCGATCGCAAATGCGACAGCAAACGCTGTGACGAGCAGTGCTCCCCGTCGAATATCGAGTGATCGGCTCACGAGGAGAGCGACAGCGGGACCGAGGGATTCGCCATAGTGCGTGAAGTATGTCGGCGAGGTTGCGAATCCACAGCCGATAATTATGAGCACTGACACCCACAGGCCGACTTGCGGACTGAAATACGGCACCGTCGCTATGGAGAGTAAAGCGATCAGTACGAGGGCAACCGGGATCCCCACGGCCCCGAGCCCGACCATGTCGATGAGGCGATCGAGACCGTCCGGCACGAATGGGTTTTGCGGCCGGCTGAACTGGGCGACGACGACGTCGTGCCAGGCGTTGATTGGAGCCGAGATGACAAATGGTGCGATGACGACAGCCGTAGCGAGCAGCCCGCCGCCCGCGAGAGCCAAGAGCGACTTTGGTCGGCGTGTCCACA
>DASWBF010000383.1:0-5801 GCA_036390735.1 Mycobacterium sp.
CGCGGCTTGGCCAACGGCTGCCAGAAGGTCCTCGAAGGCACCGGCTTCGTCGTCAAACCGGGCCGGGTGATGTCCAACGCTCACGTGGTCGCGGGAGCCGACAGCGTCACGGTGGAATCCGACGGCACGACGTATGACGCGAAAGTGGTTTCCTACGACCCCAACGCCGACATCTCGATACTCGAGGTGCCGGATCTGCAAGCGCCGCCGCTGTCGTTCGTCGACGGCGACGTCAAGCCTGGCACCGACGCAGTGGTACTGGGGTATCCCGGCGGCGGCGAGTTCGTGGCCACCCCGGCACGCATCCGTGAGACCATCGAACTCAACGGACCTGACATTTATCGGCAAACGACGGTTACCCGCAAGGTGTACACGATCAGAGGCACTGTGCGGCAAGGGGATTCGGGAGGACCGCTGATTGACCTCGACGGCCGGGTGCTCGGCGTGGTGTTCGGTGCGGCCGTCGACGATCCCGACACTGGCTTCGTCCTGACCGCCGATGAAGTGCATCGCCAGATGGAGAAGGTGAACGACACCGAACCGGTACCCACCGGTCCGTGTATCACCTGAGAGTCGGTCCGTACACGTTGCCGAGGAATCGCGCTAGCTGTTCGTTGACCATCTCCGGCGCCTCTTCGTGACTGAAATGCCCTGCGCCTGAGACGGATACAAATCGGCCGTGGGGCGCGTAGCGTTCCGTGCGGTGCACGGGGTCGGCGAGCACATACGGGTCGGCGTCACCGCGAAGGTGCAGCAGCGGAACCCCGAGTTGGCGATCCATCGAACGCATGAAGCGGTGGCCCTCAGTGCGCAGTTGGCTGCGCACCGCCCAGCGCTGGTACTCCAGCGCGCAATGCGCGGCACCCGGAATCCGTATCGCGCGCCGCATGTGGCCCATCGAGACCGAAAAATCCTCAGACTCAACCCATTTCGCAGTGGCGCGAGAACGAACAAGCTCTTCGAGTGCTTCGGCGTCGTGCCGGGTCAGCCAGCGCTCGGGCCACATCGGCACTTGATAGCGCAGCAGCGACGGCAGCAACGCCCGGGCCTGGTCTCGGCGGGTGAGCGCAGAAGCGCGCAGCGCCGCGGGATGCGGCGAGCTGACTATCGCTATCGCCCGCACCAGCCGCGGATGCAGCATCGACGTCGCCCAGCAGACCAGCCCGCCGTCGGCGTGACCGACCAGTGTGGCCGACGAGTGGCCCAACGCCCGAATCAGCCCGGCCGTGTCACCGGCCAGTGTCCATCCGTCGTAGCCGCGCGGCGGCTTGTCGCTGCCGCCGTAGCCGCGGAGGTCGACGGCGACGACGCGGACGCCGCGCAGTCCCGTCAGCTGATGGCGCCACGACCACCAGAACGAGCCGAACCCGTGCAGCAGAACCACCAGCGGCCGTGCGGATACCGGCTCGCCGGCCTGCCCGGGTGGCTCGGCCTCGACGACGTGGAACCGGATCCCGTTGGCGTGCACCTCCATATGCCGCCACGGCCCGTCGATTCGGACGACCGACGGAGGGGGTGGCGGCACTACCAACCCGAGGGGCCGGAGGCAGGCGGCGGGTTTCCGTTGGCCTGGACCGCGGGCTTCTGGTCGTGGGACGTGAACACCTCTCGGGTTTCCTTGACCGACTCGATCGTCTCGCGGGGTCCGCGGATGCGTCGCACCTTGAGGTAACCGAGCAGCGCGAGCAGTGCGGTGGTCACCAACATGATCCCGAACACGATGAGGTAGGACGCCCAACGCGGCAGCCACTCGTCGAGCAGCGTCGCGATGAAGAAGAAGAAAAAGAACGTCGAGTAGAACAGCACCACCAGCGCGGCGATGAAGAACACGCTGCCCGTCAGGCCCCTCTTGACGTCACGGGTGATCTCCGCGCGCGCCAGCTCCACCTCGGCGCGTACCAAGCTCGACACCTGGCTGGAGGCGTCCTTGACCAGTTCGCCGATCGACGGGTTGGCCGGCAGGGCATGCGGGTCCGTCAACGGGATCGACGTGATGGTGTTCGGCACTCCCCCCTTGCGATGAACCCCGTTGCGATCACCGTTGGTCACGCACGTTCCTTCCGCTGTGTTCTTGCCCGAACCTCGCCGACACTACGGTTGTTGAGGGATTCCGGACGATTTTCGTCAACAACCGTAGTCTCGGTGACCGAAGTGCCCGACGGCTACCCGGGTTCTCGTCGACAGGAGTGTGTGTTGAGGATCGCGCACGGCCCGCGGCTGCTCGCGGCGGTCCTCGCTGCCGGGCTTTGGATGTCCGCGCCGGCCGTCGCGGCGGCCGCCGACAAGGTTCCGCTCGGCGGTGGCGCGGGCATCGTCGTCGACGGCGCGACGCTGTGCACGCTGACCGCGATCGGCACCGACAACCAGGGCAGCCTCGTGGGATTCACCTCCGCGCACTGCGGCGGGCCCGGCGCGGAGGTGGCCGCCGAGGGCGCCGAAGGAGCCGGGACGCTGGGCGTGATGGTGGCCGGCAACGACGCGCTGGACTACGCCGTGATCAAGTTCGATCCGGCCAAGGTGACACCGGTCAACACCTACAAGGGGTTTGCGATCACCGGCCTCGGACCGGACCCGTCGTTCGGCCAGATCGCCTGCAAGCTGGGCCGCTCCACCGGCTACTCGTGCGGTGTCAGCTGGGGTCCCGGCGAGGAGCCGGGCACCCTGCTCAGTCAGGTCTGCGGCGGGCCCGGCGACTCGGGCGCACCCGTGACGGTGAACAACCAGCTTGTCGGCATGATCCACGGCGCGTTCAGCGAGAAGCTGCCCGGCTGCATCAGCAAGTACATTCCGTTGCACACCCCGGCAGTGGCCGAGTCGATCACCGCGATCCTGGCCGACCTGTCGGCCAAGAACCGCCCCGGCGCGGGCTTCGTCCCGATCACCTAGCCGCCTTGGACACCTCTGCCTGCAACTCCGCGTACGTCAGGGTGCGGCTGTCGCCGACGGGTTCGCCCTCCCAGTAGATCGCCACCCGGTCGCCGTGGCCGGCCTCGACATGGCGGTCGACGCAGTTGTAGGCGACGTTGAGCTTGCCGCCGACGAACCACTTCGCGACCGGCGCCTCCGACCAGTCGAGCACGTCGGTGAACGGCGTCTCCCAGGACAGCCGGTTCGCCTGCTCCGCCCAGAACGCCAATCTGTCGGCCTCGGCGTCCCTGAACAGGTCGGCGGTTGCATTGGCTTGCTTGGCGAACTCGTCCGGCGGCGGGAAGTCACCGGGGCTTCTGCGTGCGTCTCGGTCATGGTTCCGAGCCTAATCAGCGACAGCGCGGCGGGTGGCTCTATTGTCTGCGCAATGAGCCGAATGCGTGTCGTGGTGGCGATCCTGCTGCTGCTGGCCGCGGTGGCAGGCTGCGGAGGCGGGAGCAGCACCTCGGACGTCGTGACCGTCAACGGCGGTGAGCCGCAGAACCCGCTGATCCCTACCAACACCAACGAGACCAACGGCGGTCGCATCGTCGACCGTCTGTTCGCCGGACTGATGTCCTATGACAACAACGGCAACCCGTCGCTGGAGGTGGCGCAGGCGGTCGACACCTCCGACAACATCAACTACCGGATCACGCTGAAGCCGGGATGGAAATTCACTGACGGCTCGCCGGTGACGGCCCGCTCCTTCGTAGACGCGTGGAACTACGGCGCGTTGACCACCAACGCCCAACTGCAGCAGAGCTTCTTCAGCCCGATCGACGGGTATGACGCGGTTGCAGCCGAAACGCCCACCGCGCAAACGATGTCGGGGCTGCGGGTCGTCAGCGACACCGAGTTCACGGTCAAGCTCAAGGCGCCCACCATCGACTTCAAGTTGCGGCTCGGGTTCACGCCCTTCTACCCGCTGCCTGACGTGGCGTTCAAGGACATGGCGGCGTTCGGGCAGTGGCCGATCGGCAACGGGCCGTACAAGCTGGCCGATGGGGACGCGTGGCAGCACAACGTGAAAGTCGACCTGATGCCGAATCCCGACTACAAGGGCAACCGGGTTCCGAAGAACACCGGGTTGCGGTTCGTGTTCTACGCGAACCTCGACACCGCGTACGCGGATCTGCTCGCCGGCAACCTCGACGTTCTTGACACCGTCCCGCCCAGCGCGTTGCCGACCTACCGCAACGACCTCGGCGACCGCGCGGTGACCGGGCCGGTGGCCATCAACCAGACGCTCGACACCCCGCTGCGGCTACCGCATTTCGGCGGCGAGGAGGGCCGGCTGCGCAGGCTTGCGATTTCGGCCGCGATCAACCGGCCGCAAATCTGCAAACAGATCTTCACCGACACCCGCTCACCGGCAAGGGATTTCACGGCCAAGTCACTTCCGGGCTATGACCCCGACATTCCCGGCAACGACGCGCTGAACTTCGATCCGGCACGCGCCAAGCAGTTATGGGCCCAGGCCAACGTGATATCCCCGTGGTCCGGCAGATATGTGATCGCGTACAACGCCGACGGCGGGCATCAGGAGTGGGTGGACGCGGTGGCCAACAGCATCAAGAACACCCTCGGCATCGACGCCGCCGGGGTGCCGCAGCCCACCTTCGCGCAAATCCGCACTCAGATCACCGACCGCTCGATCGGCACCGCATTCCGCGCCGGCTGGCAGGGCGACTACCCGTCGCTGCTCGAATTCCTCGAGCCGCTGTTCGTCACCAATGCCGGTTCCAACGACGTCGACTACTCCAACCCGCAGTTCGACCAGGCGCTGATCCGGGCTCAGGCTGCACCAACCCTGCCTGAGTCCTACCGGCTGACCAACGAAGCACAGCAGATCCTGTTGCGCGACATGCCAGTTGTGCCGTTGTGGGACTATATTAACGCCGCCGGCCACTCGCCGGCCGTCCGAGACGTGACGATCACGTGGAACGGGCTGCCGGGATACGAAGGCATCGTCAAGGGCTAGCCGAGTGGCTGCATATATCGGTCGTCGCATTCTGGCGATGATCCCGGTGTTTCTCGGTGCGACGCTGCTGATCTACGCGATGGTGTTCCTGCTGCCCGGTGACCCGATCGCCGCGCTCGGCGGTGACCGGCCAGTGAGCCCGGCGCTGGCCGCGCAACTGCGGGCCCAATACCATCTCGACGAGCCGTTCTGGCTGCAGTATCTAAAATATTTGCAGGGGCTCACCCAGGGCGACCTCGGCCGGTCGTTCTCCGGGTTGCCGGTCAAAGATGTTCTGGCGCAGGCGTTTCCCGTCACCATCCGGTTGGCGTTGGTGGCCTTGGCCGTCGAGGCGGTGTTCGGCATCGGTTTCGGTGTGGTGGCCGGGTTGCGCAAGGGCGGGCTGTTCGACGCGACGGTTCTGGTGACGAGCCTGGTGATCATCGCGGTGCCGATCTTTGTGCTCGGGTTCCTGGCGCAGTTCGTGTTCGGCGTCAAGCTCGGCATCGCGCCGGTCACCGTCGGGGATCGGGCGACGTTCGGCCGACTGTTGTTGCCGGGCTTCGTGCTCGGCGCGGTGTCGTTCGCGTACGTAGTGAGGCTGACCCGCTCCGCGGTGAGCGAGAACGCCGGTGCCGACTACGTGCGGACCGCCACGGCCAAGGGACTGTCCCGCCCGCGGGTCGTCACCGTGCACGTTCTGCGCAACTCGCTGATTCCCGTGGTGACATTCCTGGGTGTCGACGTCGGCGCGCTGATGGCCGGCGCCATCGTCACCGAGGGCATCTTCAACATCCACGGCGTCGGCGGCGCACTGTATCAGGCGATCACCCGCCAGGAGGCGCCGACCGTGGTGTCGATCGTGACGGTGCTGGTAGTCGTCTACCTGCTGGCCAACCTTCTCGTCGATGTGCTCTACGCCGCGCTTGAT
>DASWBF010000384.1:0-31211 GCA_036390735.1 Mycobacterium sp.
CGACACGCTTTAACATCAAGCCCCGTGTCTCAGTACGGTCCACCCGAAGACCCGAACTACTACTCCGAACAGCCGGCCGCTTACAGCGCCTACGGCCAGCAACCGCCCGGCATGCCCCCAGGTCCGCCGGAGGAACCGCCGGTCCCGTGGTACCGCAAACCGTGGGCGCTGGTCCTGTTCGGCGCCCTCGGCGCGATCATTCTGGTGCTGATCCTGCTGCTGGTCTTCGGCGGGTCGAACTCCGACGACAACAAGCCGTTGAGTCCGGTGTCGACCACGTCACGCACCCCGGGAACGACGACCGCGACCACGACGTCGCCGACGACGACCACCACTACCACGACGACCACTGAAACCACCGAAACCACCGAGACGACCACCACGAGCACCACGGAACCGACGGAAACCACGACGCCAACGACGACCGGCGGCATCACGATCACGATCCCGACCAGCCTTCCGACGATTCCTGGCCTGCCGACGCCGTGAGTCGTCGGGCGGCGAGGCTCGCTCAGAACTAGCTGTACGAGTACTGCGCCACCAGCGCTTCGGCGCTGCGCACCGCGGCCCGGCACGCCCGCGTCGTGAACGGGTCGTTGAGCGGATGCTCGGCGCGCCGGCGCCAGCGCTGCGCCGCGGCGAACGCAGCACGGGGTCCGTCGTCGGGGGCGTCGGCCTTCAGGCCGAGCCGGCTGGTCGCGTCGGTGCCCGAGCCGCCGATGATCCGGCGCAGCGATGCCATCTCGTCGTCGGTCAATGTCGTGGGCCGCGAACGTAATTGGCTCAGCAGCCGGAGCTCTTCGAATGCGTGCGTGTCGGCGAGAAGCGGGTCGATGTCGGCGATGATCGCGCCCGTCGCCGGAATCGGATTGACTTCGACAAGACGCCGCAGCGACAGAAGCGCAGTGTGCGCCTTCAGCAGGTCCGAGCGTTGCGCGAACTGCTGATCGATGACGTCGCGCAGCGCCACCAGCCCGCTGCGCTCCAGCAGCTGGTCGGCCAGCCCCACCGAGTCGCTGACGCCAGAGCACAGCACCGCGATCGAGATCCGGACACCGAACATGCCGAATCGATCCAGCAGCTGCGTGCGGGTGGCGGCGTCGACAGGAAGCGAACTATCTTCGCGCACAAAGCGATCCGCTGACAGCATCGCCTTGGCCAGTTCCGCGGCGTCCACCCCGGCGAGCTTCTGCAGCGCGACGAACTCGCTTTGCCGCAGCGTGCGTGCAGTCAGTGCGAGCAGGCCCGACACCGGAATGACAGCCTGGCAGATGCCGGTCTTGTCCATCTCTTCGGTGAACCGCTTCGCGACGTCTTTGGCCGACATCATCGCGTCGATGCGGCCCGCGCCGATCTCGTCGGCACGCGACGCGACTCCGATCACTCCCAGCGCACCCGCCGACCCGCCGACCAGTTCGCCGATCTGCTTGAGCAATGCGATGTCGGCCACGTTGAGCGTGCGCAGCAGGAAGACGACGGCGTCGACGCGCGGCACGCCGTCGTCGGGCACGAGCAGCCGCAGTGTGCGCGCGGAGACGTCGCTGTTCAACGACGACGTGCCTGGCGTGTCGATGATCGTCGCGTCGATGAGCTCGGCTGCCGGCCATTCCACGTCGAGGTCCACGACGTCGTTGGGGTCGAGGTTGCCGAGATCGAACGTCAAGCCGTCATCACGGGTGATGGGCACGTTGGTGCGTCGGCCGCCCCGGTGGTTGGCCGTGACCTTCGGGGTGGGGCCGTGCCGAAACCAGGTGACGATGCGGGTGGCCTCGGTGGCGTCGGTCGGCGCGATGTTTTCCCCGACGAGCGCGTTCACGAGGGTGGATTTGCCCGCTTTGAGCGTGCCGGCCAAGGCGATGCGGATCGGCTGGTTCAGCCGCCAGCCGATCCCGTCCAGCTCCCGGTGCAGGTCCGCCCGGTGCCGGTAGGTGGGGTCGTTGCGGTAAGCACGGATCGTGCCGCCGAGGATGGCGCGGACCTGATCGCTGGTGCCCACCGGTAGATTTTAGTTATCCGCGTAGCGTGACCCGTGGCTGCGCCGGGGATGTGCTGGTTGCGGCCGGTTTCGACGCGGCCAGCTCGGCCGCTTTCGCCGACACCTGCTTGAGGATGTTGAGCTGACGGTCCAGTTCGGCGACTCGCTGGTTGCGGTCGTTCTCTTCCAGCCGCGCCGACGTGAGCATCGCCTGCAGCGACTCGTTGAGCGACCGGGTGGTCTGGTTCGCGATGCCGCGGTAGTGATTGCGCAGCTGGCGATGGATGGCCTGCAGCCGATCGCGGGACTCCTTGGTGACGACGAACGAGATGTCGTCGACGAACCGGCGCACGTTGTTCTTCGCCTCGTTGCGCAACCGCAGCATCCGGTTCTCCATGTCCTCCTTGTACGCCTTGCGGCCCAACAGAAGTCCGGCACCGACCGACAGCGGATTGAACATGCCCAACCCGGCCAGCGAGCCGAGCATGCCGAACATCAGCACGCCGCCGTAGGAGCCGCGCATCCCGCTGACCACTTTGCTGCCGGTGCTGACGGGCTTGGCGTCCATCTGGGCCAGCGACTTGAACCCGCTGAACGTGGCGCCCATCTGGCGCGCGCTGATCTCCGGCGCCTTCACCGGTTCCAGGCCGACCTCTTCGAACGTGCGGGCCACTTCCTTCGCCAGCGCCTCGGCCCGCTGGAAGGCCCAGACGAAGTTGTCGCCGACCGCCTCGGCCACCGCCTGTTCCAGCTCTGTTCCGATCTCGGCCCAGCGCAGCGTCGGATCACAGCCGTCGACGATGCTCTCGAAGTGCTGGGTGATCGCGCGGAACCGCGACCGCAGGTCGTGGTCGACGTCGGCAGTCAGATCGGCGACCCCGTCGTTGAGCACCTGCTGCCACAGCGCCGAGGCGGCCAGTGCGTCCTGCGCCTCGTCCTTGCGCCGTTCCAGGTCGGCAGTGAGCCGCTCACGCACGTCGGGATCATTCAACGTCGACAGTTCCGAGTCGAGCGTCAGCGTCAAATGGTCTGCGGCCGAACGTAACTCAGCAAGCACATGGTCGCGGACCCGGTCGTTCTCCCGGGACAGCACCTTGTCGGACAGAAACGCCACGATCGCCGGGAAGTTCGACTCATCGTTGAGTTCCTTGTCGTTGAGCGAGATCGCGTGGTGGCGCAACAGCGACGACGCCGGGATCAACGGCATATCAACGCCGACCCGCTGTAGATGGGCGCGGTCGGCGTCGACGACCGCGCGCCAGTGCGGGTAGAGGTCCGTCTTCGTCGCGACGATCGCGGCCACCGGGCAGATCTCGAACGCCTGGCGCATGAACGTCATCTCGGGTTCGGTGAACTCCTGGCTGGTGTCGCTGACCATCAGCATCGCGTCGGCGTCGGGGAGCAGGCCGAGCGTGGCCGCGAGGTGTGGCTGGCCGTGGCCGCCCACGCCGGGGGTGTCGATGAACACCAGCCCGCCTTTGAGCAGCGGGCTGGGCGCGATTACCTCGACTCGAAGAACCTTGCGGCCGCCGGCCTGCGGGGCGCGGCGCAGGTCCTTGCTGACGTCGGCGGTCGGAATCGCAATCGCCTCGGCCCCGCCGTCGGGGGTGGCGACGACGAGTTGTGCCGCCGGCTGCTCGCCGTAGAGAACGATCGTGGTCAGCACCGTCGACTCGTCGTCGCCGACCCGGGCCACCGGCATGTTCAACAGCGAGTTGAGCAGCTGACTCTTGCCCTGCTTCAGCTGGCCTGCGATCACCACCCGGATCTGGGGGTCGGTGATCCGGTCCCGGGCCGCAGCGAGCCGGTCCATCAAGTCGTCCCGGTGGTTCGTCTGGGCGACCTTGCGGGTGTGCTCGATCAGCTCGACGATGACCCGGATCTGCCTCGGATCACTGGGCTGGGTCACGTGTCGTTCTCCCACTCACTCGTACGTCCACGGTATGCGCACAAACCTGGCGGGGACCATTGCGGTCCCCGCCAGGCGGTCCACCAACTGGCTTGCGGTCGACGATCAGAACCCGAGATGCAGGTCGTGGCTGCTCTGGTGGGTCTGCACCGTGGTGTTGTCGTGCGTCGAGGCGTCATACGACGGCGCGTACGTCGACTGGTTGTCGTGCACGGAGTCCCCCGCAAGCGGGAGGTGCCCCCAGTCGTGGTTCGCGCTGTTGTACGCCGCGGTGTTGTCGTGCGTCGAGTTGTCGGCCACCGACGTCGTAGTCGTGGTGGTGTGGGTGTCCACGACGGTGTGGGTGTTGTCGACGCCGCTGTCGTTGCCGGTGCCGTCGATGTTCGTCGTGGTCTGGTTCCCGCGCACCGCGGTCCACTCGGTGTTGCCCTGAGACGACGTGGTGGTCCCTTGCCCGGAGGTCTGGACCACCGTGCCGTCGTGCGTGTCGACCACGTCGTGGCCGGCGGCGGTGTTGCCCTCGTTCACCTCGTTGCCGTTCCCGTAGTTGACGTTCGAGTTGGGACCGCTGTGGATGTCGCCGCTGTACACGTCGTTGTTGTCGCCCAACGCCGATCCGTCGCCGGTGAGGATGTCGCCGCTGTTGTTGCCACTGACTGCGATGGCGCCCTGTCCGCTGGCCGTGGTCTTGTCGCCGAGGGTGATGTCGCCGAAGCCGAGGTTGAACGCGCCATTCTGGGCGTTGGCACCCGCGTCCTGATTGGGGCTCATGATCGGGACGGCGTTGTGGCTCGCGAACTCGGTGTCGGTCTGGTTGCCGCTGAGGAAGTCGGTCTGCGGCGCGTACGACGGCGACCAGGTGGGCGACGGCGCGTACACCGGCTCGAAGCCCCAGTTGTTGGCCACCGCACGCTGCAGGCCGATCACCGGGTCACCGGCGCCGAGCGCGAGGCTGGGCACCGCGGTGGCGGCCACCGACGCGAGCTGCGCCGGCGCGACGTTGCCCAGGCCGGCGTCGAGGAGCGCCTGCTCGGGGTGCGCGACGTAGTCGGCCGCCGCGCCGCGGTCGCGGAACAGGTTCAGGATGAAGTCGATCAAGCTGATCATCGAAGTACCCTTTCGGTTGTCTTCACCGGGCTGTCCGGTGATCTGCTAGCCACGGTATGGACCGGCAATTTGTCCGGAAACGGGGTCGAGTCCCCTAGCTCGACGACCCCATAGTGGGGTAACTCAGCAACATCGGTTCGGGGATTAGGGGATTGTTAGGGTTGATGCGGGAAACGCGACAGCCCCCGCACGCCGGGCGTGCGAGGGCTGTCGCGTACCGCGTTAGAAGATCGCTAAAAGATGTGGTGGTCGGGCGCCGGGTGATCGAAGCCGGGGTCGATGCCGCCCGAGTCGATCACCGGCCCCGCGTCGTGAACCTCGGGTGTGACAAGTGGTTCATCGAGCGTGCCGGCGTCATAACTAGGCAGCTCAGGCATCGGATCGGCGAACTGCTCGATGCCCGGGTCAAAAGCAGGGACCGTCGGCTGGTCGATGATGAAATCGTGGGTGTCGACGACCACAGGGGTGGGCAGGTGCTCGGAGAACGCGTCGAATGCCGCCGTCGCCGCGCCGCTGGCCCACACATTCGCGTCGCCGACAGCGTCCGCGCCGGAGGTCGGGGCGGCCATGGACAGCGACTCGGACACCACCGGAATCAGGTTGTTGACGTCGACGCTGGTCACATCGGTCAGATGGGCGCCGGCGATCGCCTGCTGCGGGTTCTCGGCGTAGCGTGCAGCGGCGTCGGGGTCGCGCACCAGCGACATCACGAAGTCGAGCAGCTCATTAGCCATGCCCCGATGCTATCCGTCACCAGCTAATAACGGATCGGTGTCGAAGCCACTGTCTACAGCCTGGCGTTAGGGGATATGCCGTTAGGGGCTGCGACACCGTTAGGGGGTGTCGCATGCCGGCGGTACTTTCTGCCGCTATCGTGAGGAACGGCCGCCGACGCTGCCATTTAACTGGGTGAAGGACAGGACTCTTCCAGATGACCGACTTTCTCGGGTTGTCCATCGGGATGACCAACCTGGTCGCAGCGCGCGTGGGCGCTCCGCCGGTGACGCGCCGCGCCGTGCTGACGGTCTACCCCGACAGGGCCCCCGAGGTGGGGGTGCCGTCGGAGAACCCCAACCTGGCCGAGCCTGGTGTGGTGCTGTCCGGCTTCGTCGAGCGCGTCGGCGACCCGGTTCCGCTCGTCGCATCCGACGGGTCAAGCCATAGTGCGGACAGGCTTCTCGTCGAGGCGTTGGACGCGATGACGCACACGGTCGCCGACGGGACACCCCCGTCGCAGGTCGCGATCGCCGTACCCGCGCACTGGGGTCCCGCTGTCCTCGGCGCGTTGCGAGCAGCGTTGCGCACCGAGCCGAACCTGTCGCCCAACGGCGTTCCTCCGGCGTTGGTGTCCGATGCCGTCGCCGCCTTGGCCGCATTGAACACCAGCCCCGGTTTGCCCGATAGCGGGATCGTCGCGCTGCTGGACTTCGGTGGCAGCGGCACCAGCATCACGCTCGCCGACGCGGCCAACAACTTTCAGCCGGTCGACGAAACCCTGCGATTCACCGAGTTTTCCGGCGCGCAGATCGACCAGGCGCTGCTCACCCACGTGCTCGCGGACATCTACCAGTCCAGCAACGCCGACACCGCCAGCACCGCGGCGGTCGGCGCGCTCGGCCGCCTGCGTGAGCAGTGCCGCCAAGCCAAGGAGCGGCTGTCCGCCGAGACCGCCACCGACCTGTCGGTCGAGCTTCCCGGCTACCACTCCGACATCCGGGTGACCCGTGCCGAGCTGGAGAGCGTGATCAGCGGACCGCTCGCCGGCGTCCTCGGTGCGCTCGATGATATGTTGCAGCGCAACCGAATTCCCGCCGCATCGCTGTCGGCGGTGGCTACGGTCGGCGGGGGTGCCGGGATTCCGCTGATCACCCAGCGGCTGTCCGAACACTTCCGCCTACCGGTGGTGACCACGCCGCAGCCGGCGCTGAACACGGCGGCCGGCGCAGCACTGCTCGCGGCCGCAGGGCCGGGCGCCGATGCGCCGACCGGGCTGGCCCCGGCGGCCGCCGATGGACCTGCCACCGGGATGGCGACCGCGGCGTGGGCCGCCGGAGCTGCGGCCGCGGCCGCGACGGAATCGGCCGCTGATGGCCCTTCGTCCGCGACGTTCCGCGCACTCGCGTGGTCGGACGAGCCGGGCAGCGACGAACCTGTGCCGTATACGGGTGCCGATTACACCGCCGAGCCGGCGGCCACCAGCGCGCGGCCGCAGATGGACTTCCAGCCGCCCGAGGAGCCGCGACCGTTCGCGGCCGAGGAGCCGGTGGCGTGGTACCGCCGACCCCAGGTGTTGTTCGCGGCGGCCTTGGCCGCGGTGGTGCTCTTGTCGGGCGGGCTGTGGTGGACGCTGACCAGCGCATCCAGCCCGATCCGGTCCATCCGTACTCACACCGCCACGGCTCCGGCCACCACCAACCCCGAAACCCCGGGCGCGCCGCTGACCGACACGGTGACGTTCACCGGCACCGACGGTAGTCCGACCGTCGTGACACCGGCGACGACGACGACGAGCGAGGCGACGTCGACCACCAGCGCCACCACCACCCCGTCGACCACGACAACCACCACCCAGACCACGACGACCACGACGACCACCACCCAGCCGCCCACAACCACCACCACCACCACCCAGGCGCCGCCGACCACCACCCAGGCGCCGCCGACCACCACCCAAGCACCACCGACCACCACGCAGGCACCACCGACCACGAGCGCGGCGTTCACGACTCCGCAGACCATCACCACGGTGCCCGTCACGACGGTGCCGCCGATCGTCACCAGCCCACAGCCGGCCGCCGCGTCGGCGGGGTGACATGAGCGCTCCGGCGCCTCGCGAACTTCCGCCGCAGGCACGTGAGGTCGTCGACGGGATCGCGGCGAATCCGAGCGCGAGCACCAAGGCCGTCGTCGTCGGCGGCATGGGCACCGGCAAGACGGCCACGCTGGCCGCGATCCGCGCTGCGCTGCGTGAAGCCGGCGTCGAGGTGATGACGCGGCCGGTGTCGCCGCCGCGGGCGGGTGCCGCCGCGGTCGTCGACGACGCGCATCTGCTCGCCGACGAAGAGTTGGCCGCGCTGGTCGACTGGGTGCGCGATCCGTCGGCAACGGTGGTCATTGCGACGCAGCCGTATCAACATCACGGCGGGCTGCGCGCGCTCACCGTTGCGATGGAGCGCGAGAATCCGCCCGTGCTGCTCGGTGCGCTTCCGCCGCAAGAATTGCACCGCGTCACCGCTGCAGCGCTCGGCGGCCCACCGTCGGCAGAGGTGGTCCGCAGTCTGATCAACGCGACAGCGGGCTTGCCGTTCCTGGTGCACGCGGCGCTGAACCACAACACCGAGGCGATGGCGATCGCGCAGGCCGCTCGGTTCGCGCTGATCGACCGGTTGCGCGCAGTCGATGAACCGGTGCTCGACGCGCTGCTGATCGCCTCGCTGAGCCCCGACCTGGGGACGGCAGACGTCGCCGCGGCGCTGCGCGTATCCCCCGATGACGCCCAGATGCTGGTCGACCGGGCACGAGGCAGCGGCCTTGTGGAGCCGTCGCACAGCCCGACTTTCCTGCGGTCGGTGCACCGCGCCGTCGCGCAGATCGTCGGCGCCGCACGTCACCATGACGTCGAAAAAGCGCTGTTGGCAACGCAATTGGAGATGTCGACACTGTCGGCGGATCTCGCGCTGCGCCTCGCCGAACACGGCGTGCGCAACGACCGGCTCGCCGCCGTGCTCGAAACGCGCGCCGAGCAGTCGGCGGAGCAGCCGGATGCCGCGGCGCGGTTGTACCGCGCGGCCCTCGACGCCGGTGCGACACGGCTGACCGCCAGGCTTGCGGACGCGCTGGCGCTCACCGGCGACTGCGCAACGGCGGGCCGGCTGGCCGACGATCTGCTGACGTCCGACGACACCGCCGACCGCGCCGCGGCGGTACGGATCGCCGCGTCGGTGGCCGTCCACGACGGTAACTCCGGCCAGGCCGCCGACCTGTTCCGTTGGCTGGGGCCCCACCCGGACGCGTTCGTCAGCGCCGCCGGCGCCGTGGTGCTGCTCGGCGCGGGCGACGCCGCCGCCGCGCGGGCGACGCTGGACGCCGAGACCGCCGGGCCACCGACCACCGCCGCCCGGGCCGCCCGCAGCCTGGCCGACGGCCTGCTGCACACGCTGGATCAGCCGTTCGCGATCGCGATCGGCCGGCTCGGGCAGTCGCTGGCCGGTGAACAATTCGCGCGCGGAATCACTCCCGACACCGCGGCCGCGCTCGTCACACTCGCCGCTTTGCACGGCGGCGACCCGGTGCGCGCCCGCAGCGTGATCAGCCGCGCCGTCCGCGCCGGAGGCGAGACCCACTTCGCACACCGGCACCGGCTGCTGCTCGGGTGGGTGAAGATGCTCGACGGGGGACTGGCCTCCACGGGCGCAGACGTCGCCGACGAGTCACTGCACCGACGCGACGCGCTCTGGGCGGCCGCGCTGCGTACCGGCATCGCGCGGCGCACCGGCGACAGCGGCGCGCTGCAGCGCCACTGGTACACCGCGATGGAGGTGCTGGCGGAATACGCAATCGACCTGTACTCGCTGCTGCCGCTGGGCGAGTTGTGGGTCGCGGCTGCGCGGCTACGCCAGGTCGCGCGGCTGCAACACGCGCTTGACGAGGCGTTCGGGGTGCTGGAGCGACTCGACAACCCGGTGCTCTGGTCGGTGCCGCTGCACTGGTACGGCGTGCACGCCGGGATTCTGGCGAACTCTCCCGCGGCGGTCGCGCCCCACGGCCAGGCGCTCACCGCGGCTGCGGGTTCGAGCCCGTTCGCCAAGGCGCTGGCCGGCGCCGGACGGGTGTGGCTGCGGGTGCTGGCCAACCATGTCGACCTGGGTGAGGTCACCGCGGCGGCGCGCGGCCTGGCCGAGTACGGCCAGATCTGGGATGCCACGCGGCTGGCCAGCCAGGCGGCGCTGCAGACGCCGGACGCTCGGGTGGCCGGCGCGATGCTGCAGCTCGCACGGGACCTGAAGGCGACCTCCGTGGTCGACGACCAGGCTGTCGAAACATCGCGACCGCCCTCCGCCGAGCCGGCGCGTTCCACGCCGAGGGAGTCCGCGCGGCTCTCGGAGCGCGAACGCGAGGTCGCCGAGCTGCTGCTGCTGGGCATGCCGTACCGCGACATCGGCAATCAGCTGTTCATCTCCGCCAAGACCGTCGAGCACCATGTGGCGCGCATCCGGCGCCGACTCGGCGCCGAGTCTCGCTCGGAGCTGTTGTCGATGCTGCGGGCGATGCTGGCCCCTCAAACCTGAGTGGTTGCTGGTTAGGACAGCCTTGGTCGCGACGCCACCGGCCGAGATGTAACTATGAGCAGGCAAATACGACAAGTTACTGACCAGTAACTTGGTGGAAGTTACTCCCGAGTAACTTCACGAGCTCCGGGAGGCGCCGGCGTGGACACCCAGACAGTGATCAGGCTTGTGGTCGGCCTGCTGATGACCGCGGTAGTGGGCGTGTTCGCCCTGCGCCGCATCTGGTGGCTGTTCACCCTCGTTCGGTCCGGTCAGCCGGCCACCGGTCGCACCGACGACCTGGGCACGCGGATCCGGACCCAAGTCGAAGAGGTCTTCGGGCAGACGCGGCTGCTGCGCTGGTCGATCCCCGGCCTCGCCCACTTCTTCACGATGTGGGGCTTCTTTATCCTGCTCACGGTCTACATCGAGGCCTACGGTGTGCTCTTCAGCCCGAAGTTCGCCATTCCTTTCATCGGCCACTGGCCCGCACTGGGCTTCGTGCAGGACTTCTTCGCGCTCGCGGTGCTTCTCGGCATCACCACCTTCGCGATCATCCGGCTGCGGACCGGACCCAAAGAGCACGGACGAGAGTCACGCTTCTACGGCTCACACACCGGCGGCGCCTGGCTCATCCTGTTCATGATCTTCAACGTCATCTGGACCTACGCGCTGTTCCGCGGGTCGTCGGTCAACAACGGCAACCTGCCCTACAACTGGGCGGCGTTCTTCTCGCACGGCATGGGCAAGGCGCTGGAATGGCTGGGCCCCACCGGCAACGAGTACCTGGAGACGGTCTCGCTGCTGCTGCACATCGGCGTGATGCTGGCCTTCCTGATCATCGTGCTGCACTCCAAGCACCTGCACATCTTCCTGGCGCCGATCAACGTGACGTTCAAGCGGCTGCCCGACGCCACCGGCCCGCTGCTGCCGATGGAGTACGACGGCAAGCCCATCGACTTCGAGGATCCCGACGAGAACGCGGTGTTCGGCCGCGGCAAGATCGAGGACTTCACCTGGAAGGGCATGCTCGACTTCGCGACGTGTACCGAGTGCGGGCGCTGCCAGTCGCAGTGCCCGGCGTGGAACACCGGCAAGCCGCTGTCGCCGAAGCTCGTGATCATGGATCTGCGCGACCACTGGATGGCGAAGGCGCCGTACCTCCTCGGCAAGGATCCAGGTCCGCTGGAAGGTCTCGACCTGGAGACCGAGCATGAAGAAGCCCATCACGTTCCCGAATCCGGATTCGGCCGCGTGCCCGGATCGGGGCCCGAGCAGGTGGCGCGTCCGCTGGTCGGCACCGCGGAGCAGGGCGGCGTGATCGACCCCGACGTGCTGTGGTCGTGCACCACGTGCGGCGCGTGCGTCGAGCAATGCCCGGTGGACATCGAGCACATCGACCACATCGTCGACATGCGCCGCTACCAGGTGATGATGGAGTCGGAGTTCCCGTCCGAGTTGTCGGTGCTGTTCAAAAACCTCGAGACCAAGTCGAATCCGTGGGGCCAAAACGCGAAGGACCGACTCAACTGGATCAACGAGGTCGAGTTCGACGTGCCGGTGTACGGCGTGGACGCCGAGAGCTTCGACGGCTACGAGTACCTGTTCTGGGTAGGCTGCGCCGGCGCGTTCGAGGACCGCGCGAAGAAGACGACGAAGGCGGTCGCGGAGCTGCTGTCGATCGCCGGCGTCAAGTACCTGGTGCTGGGTGCCGAGGAGACCTGCAACGGCGACTCGGCCCGCCGCTCGGGCAACGAGTTCCTGTTCCAGCAGCTGGCACAGGTGGCGGTCGAGACGCTGAACGGCGTGTTCGAGGGTGTCGAAACCGTCGACCGCAAGATCGTCGTCACCTGCCCGCACTGCTTCAACACGATCGGGCGCGAGTACAAGCAGCTCGGCGCGAACTTCACCGTGCTGCACCACACGCAGCTCCTCAACCGGCTGGTGCGCGAAAAGAAGCTTGTTCCGGTGTCACCGATGAACTCCGACGTCACCTACCACGACCCGTGCTACCTGGGCCGGCACAACAAGGTCTACGAGGCGCCGCGCGAGCTGATCGGCGCGTCGGGCGTGACGCTGAAGGAGATGCCGCGGCACGCTGAGACCGGTCTGTGCTGCGGCGCGGGCGGCGCCCGGATGTGGATGGAAGAGCACATCGGCAAGCGGGTGAACCACGAGCGCGTCGACGAGGCGTTGATGACGGTGTCGAACGGGGCGAAGATCGCCACCGGCTGCCCGTTCTGCCGGGTGATGATGACCGACGGTTTGACCGACCGGCAGGAGTCCGGCAAGGGCGAGGGCGTCGAGGTGCTCGACGTCGCCCAGCTGCTGCTGGGGGCGCTCGACACCAGTACGGTCACGTTGCCGCCGAAGAAGAAGCCCGAGGAGAAGGCGGCGCCCGCACCGGCTGCTGCCGCGGCGCCCTCGGCACCGCCTGCCGAGAAGACCGCGCCCGCCGCCCAGCAGGAGGCCAAGCCGGTCACCGGGTTGGGCATGGCGGGCGGCGCGAAGCGGCCAGGGGCGAAGAAGTCCGATGCCACCGCCGAATCCGCTCAGGCCGCACCCGCCAAGGGTCTCGGACTGGCGGCAGGCGCCAAGCGACCGGGAGCCAAGAAAGCGGCGCCCGCAGCCGAGGCGTCTGTGACGGCCGCTGAACCGGCGCCCACCGCCACTGAGCCAGCGTCAACCGCGGCCGAACCGGCATCCACCGCCGCAGAAAAGCCCGTCAAGGGGCTCGGCATCGCCGCGGGCGCCAGGCGACCCGGCGCGAAAAAGTCCACTCCAGCTGCAGCACCCGCGCCAGCAGAACCCAAACCCGAAGCGGCGCAACCGGAGCCGACGCCGACACCGCCACCAGCAGACGACGGTGACGGCGCCGGCAGCGCGTCCGCTCCCCCGGTCAAGGGCCTCGGCATCGCCCGGGGCGCGCGACCGCCCGGCAAGCGGTAGCAGCCACGCCAAGAATCCGCCAAGCCCTTCGCGCGACGATCTGCGCAAGTTTTGCTGCGTGGAAGTCGGAAGCGAGGCCACCGTGGACACCCAGGGCATCGGTCAGGCGATGATCGAACACTACGCCGAGTTGCGACGTCAGCGACTCTTCCATGCCCACGGCGGAGACTACGTGCTACGTCGTGATTCAGCGGCAGGCCGATTCCACGTGTACTTGCGCGCACGCGGTTCGTCCCCCGACGTCGTCGAATTTCGTGCGCGCTCTTTCACGCGCTTTCCACACGCCGAGCGCACCCGGCTTCTCGAATGGGTGAACCGCTTCAACGACCGCATCCAGTGGTTGCCGGCGAGCGTCCGCAATTCGCGTTACTCGGCGGATCTGGCGGTCGTTGGCAACAGCCGGTTCTGCGTGGCCGGCGCGGGCGATTTCGCCGCGTTTGTCCGGTTCGCCGACCTGTTCCTCGCCGTCGCCGCGAAGCTCTTCGAAGGCGTCGACGCGGAGATGAAGCTGCCCACTCCCGCCGAGCTTGAACTGTGGTTTCAACGTAGTGGCTAGAGCCTGCTGGCGCGGTGGGCCCCTGCGATCCGTGCCAAGAATCCTCCAAGTGCCTCGCGGGATCGTGTTCGCGTGACTACCCGAGGACTCGGTCAGTTGATGATCGAACGCTATGCCAAGAAGCGCAGTGAGCGGCTTTTCCGTGCCAACGACGGCGAATATGTGCTACTTCAGGACTCAGCCCGAGGCCACTTTCCCGTGTACATGCACGCCCGCGGTTCGTCCCCCGACGTCGTCACACTTCGTGCGCACTGGTCGGCGCGGTGTGCGCACACCAAGCGCATCCACCTTCGTGAGTGCGTGAACCGCTTCAATGATCGCAACCCGTGGTTAACGGTGAGTGTTCGCGAAGCGCATGACTCTTCGGCCCTCACAGTCGTCGTCAACAGTTCGATCCTCCTAGCGGACGAAGTCGATTTCGGGGTGTTTGTCCGGTTCGTCGACCTGTCACTCGCCTCGGCCGCCAAGTTGTTCGAACAGGTCTACCCAGGGACGCAGCTGCCCTCTCCAGCTGAGCTCAGGCGGTGTCTGCAACTCCCCGCCTGAGCCAGCAAACCGCGGACTTTCGAAATTCAGTGGACAAAGCTGGCACCATGGGGACGTGACCACCCACCAGCTGCCGTGGCATGCCACCGGTCATCACCATCCGCAGCGCACGTTTGCGCAGTCGACGAAGCTGCAGGACGTCCTGTACGAGATCCGCGGGCCGGTGCACGACCACGCGGCGCGGCTGGAGGCCGAGGGTCATCGCATTCTGAAGCTGAACATCGGGAATCCGGCCCCGTTCGGCTTCGAAGCGCCCGACGTGATCATGCGCGACATGATCCAGGCATTGCCGTACGCACAGGGCTACTCGGACTCCAAGGGCATCTTGCCGGCGCGCCGCGCCGTGGTGACGCGCTACGAACTCGTCGACGGCTTCCCGCGCTTCGACGTCGACGACGTCTACCTCGGCAACGGGGTGTCCGAGCTGATCACCATGACGCTGCAGGCGCTGCTGGACAACGGCGACCAAGTGCTCATTCCGGCGCCCGACTACCCGCTGTGGACCGCGTCGACGTCGCTGGCCGGCGGCACGCCGGTGCACTACCTGTGCGACGAGACGCAGGGCTGGCAGCCCGACGTCGCCGACATCGAGTCGAAGATCACCGAACGCACCAAGGCGCTCGTCGTCATCAACCCGAACAATCCGACCGGCGCGGTGTACAGCCGCGAAGTGCTGGAGCAGATGGCCGATTTGGCCCGCAAGCACCAGCTGCTGCTGCTCGCCGACGAAATCTACGACAAGATCCTGTACGACGACGCCAAGCACGTCTGCGTGGCGTCCGTGGCGCCAGACCTGTTGTGTCTCACGTTCAATGGGCTGTCGAAGGCTTACCGCGTCGCCGGGTACCGCGCCGGTTGGCTGGCGATCACCGGGCCGAAGGAACACGCGAGCAGCTTCCTGGAGGGCATCAGCTTGTTGGCCAACATGCGGCTGTGCCCCAATGTGCCTGCGCAGCACGCCATTCAGGTCGCACTGGGCGGTCACCAGAGCATCGAGGACCTGGTCTTGCCGGGCGGGCGTTTGCTCGAGCAACGCGACGTGGCGTGGAACAAGCTGAACGAGATCCCCGGTGTGTCGTGCGTCAAGCCCCAAGGCGCGCTGTACACGTTCCCCCGGCTGGATCCCGAGGTGTACGACATCGTCGACGACGAGCAGCTGGTGCTCGATCTGCTACTGCAAGAGAAGATCCTGGTGACCCAGGGCACCGGCTTCAACTGGCCCGCGCCCGACCATCTGCGCATCGTCACGCTGCCGTGGGCGCGGGATCTCGCCGCGGCCATCGAGCGCCTCGGCAATTTCCTTGCCAGCTACCGGCAATAACCGCTACTTCTCGTCGAGCAACTCGAGCAGGTAACCGCCGTAGCCCGACTTCAGTAGCTCGTTCGCGCGCGCCGCCAGCTGCTCGTCGTCGATGAGGCCTACGCGCCAGGCCACCTCCTCCGGCACGCTGATCTTCAATCCTTGCCGCCGTTCGATGGTGCGCACGTAGTCGCTGGCGTCCAGCAGCGAATCGAAGGTCCCGGTGTCCAGCCACGCGGTACCACGGGTGAGCACCTCGACGGACAGCTGCCCGCGGTTCAGGTAGGTCTGGTTGATCTCGGTGATCTCGTATTCGCCTCGCGCCGAAGGCCGCAACGACCGCGCGATCTCCACCACCTCGTTGTCGTAGAAGTACAACCCCGGCACCGCATAGTGCGACTTCGGCGTCGCCGGTTTCTCCTCCAACGACAGCGGCGTGCCGTCGGCGCCGAACTCCACCACTCCATACGCCGACGGGTTGGCCACCCAGTACGCGAAAATCGCTCCGCCGCTGACGTTTTGAATCCGGCTGAGATTGCTTCCGAGACCGGGTCCGTAAAAGATGTTGTCGCCCAACACAAGTGCTACGGAGTCGGTGCCGATGTGGTCGGCGCCGATCACGAATGCCTGCGCCAACCCGTCGGGCTTCTCCTGAACGGCGTAGCTGATGTCGATGCCGAAGGCCGAGCCGTCACCGAGCAGCCTTTCGAACGAAGCGGTGTCGGCAGGTGTGGTGATCACCAGGATGTCGCGGATGCCGGCCATGATCAGCGTGGACAGCGGGTAGTAGATCAGCGGCTTGTCGTAGACGGGCAGCAGCTGCTTGCTCACGCCCATCGTGATCGGATACAGCCGCGTGCCCGAGCCACCCGCCAGGATGATGCCGCGCATGTATGCCCCTACCCGACGAAGATGTCGTCTTCGCTGAGCTCGGTGGCGGCCAACGCCGTTTCCAGGTCATCGTGGCGGAACACCGAGGTCACCTTGTCGTGCACGACGCGAAACGCCGACGCCATCACTGTTCGCTCTTCGCGCAACCGCTCATCGCCGACTTGCGGCGATCCGGCGTCGCCGATGTGCTGCTCGACCACCACGACGCCGTCGTGGACGTACATTCGTCCGGGCTCGATGAGAAACCCCTTCGATGTCGCCCACTCGCGCAACGCCCCGTGACCTTGCACCGCGCCGTGCGCGTCGCCGATCTCGATGTCCCCAGTGGACAGCTCGACCAGCGTGTCGACGTCCTGCGTGTTGAGCGCGTCGTGCCATGCCAGCACGGTCGCAATCTCCGAAACGGTCATGAGTGAAAGCTAGTACCTCAGAACGGGGTGCGGTCGAGCCAGCCCCGCCACACGTCGCCGTCGCCGAATACGGTGAGCCGTGGGTCGTCGGCAGGGATGCGCCGGGTCATCGCAAGAAGCAGCGACGCGGCATCGCCGCGCACGGCCACGGTCGACTTCTCATGGTGCCGAGCCAGCTGCAGGTTCTCGCCGTCGCTGCGCAGCGTCCACTCGCCGCCGTCGCTGGCATGCAGATGCAGTGACTGCCCATCAGCCAGCGGCATGCGCTCGCCGCCGGCCTGGATCACAACCCATTCCAGCCACTCGGTCAGGCCGTCGGCCGCGAGGTCGGCCGAGAGCCGGAAGTCTCGCCCGAGGGCGAGCTCGGCGTCGGCGCGGTGGACAGTGACCTCGTGCAGTCGTCGCCGGATCCACCACCCGGCCGGCCGCGGTCCCAAGAACGTCCACACCCCAGTGTCGGCACCGGTCTTGTCGACGGCCTCGACGAGGCTTCGCGCGCCGTCGTGCAGCCATTGGATGGTGCCGTCGCCGTCGTCGGGCGGCTTGCCGCCGCGGACGTCGCGCGGGTCGAGGAAGTCGGTGAGCCGGTCGCCGACGATCTGCGCGGCCCACCTGTCGCCGCGCCCGACGTGGCGCGTCAGTTGCCGCAGTGTCCAGCCCGGGCAGGTCGGCACGGGTGTGGCCGGATCGGCACCGCGCAACACCTCCGCGAACGCGGCGTTCTCGTCTATCAGCGCTGCGGCGAAGTCCACGTCATGCCTCCAATGTGACCGGCAGTGACGACCAGCCGCGCAGCACGCGGGTGTCGCGTCGGGTGCCCTCGCCGGCGAGACGGGCGTCCGGATAGCGGTCGAAGAATGACCGCAGTCCCACCTCACCCTCGGCGCGGGCCAATGCGGCACCGAGGCAGAAGTGCCTGCCGCTGGAGAACGACAGATGCTTGTTTGCGTTGGGCCGCTCGATGTCGAAGCGGTGCGGATCCTCGAAGACGGCGGGGTCGCGGTTGGCGCCGGCCAGATACAGCACCACCATCTCGCCGCGGCGGATCGTCGTACCGGCCACGTCGATGTCGCACCGTGCCACCCGCGCGCTCAACTGCACCGGCGAGTCGAACCGCAGGATTTCCTCGACGGCGTTCGGCCACAGCTCGGGGCGTTTGGACAACGTGACCAGGTGCTGCGGGTGCTCCAGCAGCATGCGAATCCCGTTGCCCAGCAGGTTGACCGTGGTTTCGAAGCCCGCGGCCAGCACCAAGCCCGCGGTAGCCTGCAGTTCGCGGTCGTTGAGCCGACCGCCTTCGTCGGCGGCCTGAGTGAGCTGGCTCAACAGGTCGTCGCCGGGGTTTCGACGCAGCTGCCGCAGATGTTCCGCCAGCCACGCGTTGAACCCGACGATCCCTTGATTCACCTGTTGGTACTGCCGCCAGGACAGCCCGATGTCCAGGCTCGGTGCACCCAGCTCGCCGAAATGAAGGATCTGCGCGCGGTCCTCGTCGGGCACGCCGAGGATGTCGCCGATTATGGTGACCGGCAGCTGTGAGCAGTAGCGCGCCACGATGTCGACGGCGCCGGACCCGTCACCGAGGTCGTCGAGCAGCACCTTGGCGGTCTCTTCGACGCGATCGCGCAACGCGGCCACCGCCCGGGTGGTGAACACCGACGAGACGAGCTTGCGATAGCGGGTGTGCTCGGGTGGTTCGACGGACAGCAGCGACGGCGGCGCGAGTGGGTGCAGCAGGCCGGTGTCGGTCTTTTCGGTCACCCAGCGCAGCGGCTTCGGCAGATTGCCGCCCAGCGCGGTGACCCGGAAGTCCTCCGAGCGCAGGAGTTCGTGGGCGATCTCGTAGTCGACCGTCATGTAGACCACGCGGCCTCTGACGATCCGGCCCATGGCGCGCAGCTCGTCGATGAACGGCATCGGGTTCGCGCGCACCGCCGGATCGAAGATCATCCGGGCCTGCGGCTCACCGCGACGCATTCCGATCGATGCCAGCCCGCGCACGACGCCGTGCAAGGCGAGCCAACGAATCCTCTGCCTCATGAGTCGAGCTTAAGAACTGGTCGCAGATCGTCCAACCGGTCGAACAACTGCCAGACGTAGTCCGACGATCCGTTCTCGCGGTGCGGGTGAAGGTCGGCCAGCGCGGGGTCGTTGCAATAGCCGTCGAACGCCGCCTCGGATTCCCACTCCACGAGGATCAGCACCTGCCTGGGTGCGACGTCACCCGTGATCGCCCGCCGGAACTTCCCGAGCGCGACGACCTTGCCGCCGTGGGCGGTGACCTCGGCGACGGATCGCCGGCTGTATGCCAGGTACTCGTCGCGGTCGGCGACGTTGAACAGGTTCAGCGCGTACACCGTCATGTGACGTCACGCTACGCGGCGAGGCCGTCTCCCCAGTGCGTAAACTTGCCATCCGGCAGTGGTCCAGCGCGCCACGTCGAGGCAATTGCGGCCGTCCACAACGACTCTCGCGCGTACCGTGCCGACCAGCTCGTCGGGATCGAGGTCGACGAACTCGCGCCACTCGGTGAGCACCAGCACCGCGTCTGCGCGGTCGCACGCCTCGGTCACCGACGTCGAGTAATTCAGCGTCGGGAAGACCCGTTGTGAGTTCTCGTTTGCCTTGGGGTCGTAGACGTTGACGGCCGCACCGTTGAGTTGCAGCATGCCGGCGACGTTGAGCGCCGGCGAGTCGCGCACGTCGTCGGACTCGGGTTTGAACGCCGCACCGAGAACCGCGACGTTGGCACCGAGCAGCGAACCGCCGCAGGCCCTGGCCGCCAGTTCCACCATCTTGGTGCGCCGCCGCATGTTGATGCTGTCGACCTCCCTGAGGAACGTCAGCGCTTGGCTGGCGCCGAGTTCGCCGGCACGTGCCATGAATGCGCGAATGTCCTTCGGGAGACAGCCACCGCCGAACCCGAGGCCCGCGTTGAGGAACCGGCGTCCGATGCGCGCGTCGTAGCCCAATGCGTCGGCGAGCACGCTGACGTCGGCGTCGGCGGCCTCGCACACCTCGGATATCGCGTTGATGAACGAAATCTTGGTTGCCAAAAAGGCATTCGCGGACACCTTGACGAGCTCGGCGGTTTGCAGGTCCGTGCACAAGAACGGCACGCCGGCATCGAGCAGTTGAGCGTAAAGATCCCGGACCGCCCTCTCCGCGCGCTGGGAATTCGCCTGTACGCCAAGCACAATGCGGTCAGGGTGCAACGTGTCGTGGACCGCGAAGCCCTCGCGGAGGAACTCGGGGTTCCATGCCACTTCCACGGCCACGCCGTCGCGCTGTAACGCTGCTGCGCGCGTGGCCAACTCGGCCGCAGTGCCCACCGGGACGGTCGACTTGCCGACGATCACCGCGGGACGTCGTAGCCGCGGAACCAGAGCGTCGATCACAGCGTGCACATGCCGAAGATCGGCGCCGTACTCGCCTTTCTTCTGCGGGGTGCCGACACCCAGGAAGTGCACGTCGGCGAAATCGGCCGCTACGTCGTAGTCGGTGGTGAACCGCAATCGTCCGGCGGAGATGTTGTCGCGCAACATCTTTCGCAGACCGGGCTCGTAGAATGGCGCTTCACCGGCCGAAAGCTTGGCCACCTTGCCGGGATCGATGTCCACACCGACGACCTCGTGGCCGAGCTCGGCCATGCCTGCGGCATGGGTTGCGCCGAGGTAGCCCGTGCCGAAGACGGTGCACCGCATACCGCCGGTATAGCGCCACGCGATGAGCCAACCGCGTCCTGACACTGAGCGGCAGGACAACATCAGGTTACGTATCAGTCCCAGTATTCCCAGAACGGAGTGCGGTTACCGCCGAGAGAAGGTAGCTGCGGCAGCTGAATCACCGGCTGCCGCGGCTGTTGCGTGATCACCGGCTGCTGAGGCACGACAGGCTGCTGGGGCACCGGCTGCCGCGGAATCAGCGTCACCTGTGGCTCGTCTGGCTCGTCGTAGACCGGCGGTCGGTATGGCGGAGTCGACGGCGGCTGCTGCGGTTGAGTCGTCGGCGGCTGCCACGGTGGCGTCCATTGCGGCTGCTGCGGGTACCACGGGTATTGAGGTGATTGGTAAGACGGCTGCGGGAACAGCTGGATGATCGGCGGAATGATCACCGGCGGCGCGATCACCGGCGTGGGTGCGGCCGGGACCGGTGCCGGCGGAGGGGCGGCCGGTGCGGGAGGCGGAGCAGCTGCGGGAACCTCCGCAGGCGCCTGCGGAGGTTCGACGAACACCTGCCGCGGGGCCTGCTGCGGCTGCTCCTGAACCACGGGCACGGGTGCCGGAATGGTTTCCGGTGCCTTCGGCGGCTCCGCGGGTGGCGGCTCGACCTGCTGAGCGGCGGGAGGGGCGGGTGCCGAGGTGCTCGGCACGACGATGCTCTCGCCCGGGTTGGGACGCTGATCCACCGTCGGCCTGATGCTGACGGCCAGGGAGATGACCAGGGCCACTACTCCGACGACGAAGATGCTCGTCAGGGTACTGCCCACGAGCATGAACGGCCGTCGGCTCTCGTCGGCGACCACGTCGTCGTCGTCGTCAACTGGCGAGGCCGCACTCGTCGGCCTCATCTGCGTGGCTGCGAACGCGGCGGGATCGGGGTCTTGCGAGTACGCCAGCCCGATCGTCGTCGCCTCGAATCGCGGTGCGCTCACAGCAGCCAGCGCCGCTCCGCGGGCCAGGGCCATCTCGGAGTCCTCGGGCGCGCTGACGGGAAGCGACACCAAGTTCTCGAGGTGCTCCTTGACCGAGGCGACGTCGACGCCGGAACCGACGACGAACACGCCGCCCGGCCGCACGTCCTGGGCCTCCAGGCTGGTGACCATCTCGGCCATGACCGCCATCGCGTCGGCGCTGTGCAGGCTGCGGCTCACGACCTTGACGATCGAGCCGTCGTGGGCCTCGACCACCGACAACGTCGCGGTGTTGCGCTCGACGAACATCAGCGCCGTCTTGTCGTAGCCGACCGCGCGACCCGCGGCCTGAGCAATGGCGCCCGCCGCGTGCAACTCCGACACAAGCATGACCTCGTCGAGGCCGCGGGCGGTCAGTGCGTCGCGCAGCGCGCTGGCGTCGTCGTGATTGGTCCATGTCACGCCGGTGGTGATCAGCCGGTGTCCGCCGGCGGCCGCGCTCTGCTGCGTCCCCAGGATGGCCGAGATCACCTGGTCGGACGCGCTTGAGTTTGCTGCGCCGTCGACTGCCGTGATGTCGAAGATGTCGTGGTCGACGGTGCGACCGTCGGCCTTCTCGCCTTCAACCAGCACCATGCGGACCGTCGTGGGTGTCATCGACACACCAAGTACGATGTCCACAGCCCCTCCATTTAGTTTGCTAGTTAGCCCTGGCCCATAGGGGCGTTGTCCAGCAAAAAGTCCGTCAACTAGTGGCTTCATCGCACGATCAGCCCGATGCGTTACATCCCCCGACGTTAGCTGATCTTGATGATGTCACCGGTGGGCGGCGCTTGCTGGGCTCCTCTGGACCTGCCCCTCAAACCTTACTCGCAGACGACGCGGTTAGCGCCAATTATGTTCGCGGCGACGGCCCGATGAAGTTCTGGTACGAGCGCGACGGAGTGGGGCCGCGCTGGCCCTGGTACTTGGATCCGACCTTGGCGCTGCCGTACGGATGCTCGGCTGGGCTGGTCAGCCGGAGCAGGCACAGCTGACCGATCTTCATTCCTGGCCACAACGTGATCGGCAGGTTCGCAACGTTGGACAGCTCGAGGGTGATGTGGCCGCTGAAACCGGGGTCGATGAAGCCGGCCGTCGAATGGGTGAGCAGACCGAGCCGGCCCAGCGACGACTTCCCCTCCAGCCGGCCGGCGAGGTCGTCTGGGAGCGTGCAGAGCTCAAGCGTGGAGCCGAGGACGAACTCGCCCGGATGCAGAACGAACGGTTCGCCGGACAGCGGCTCGACGAGGCTGGTGAGCTCGTCCTGCTGCAGGGCGGGGTCGATGTGGGTGTAGCGGGTGTTGTTGAAAACTCTGAACAGGCTGTCGAGGCGGACGTCCACGCTGGACGGTTGCACCAGCTTGTCGTCGAACGGCTCGAGGCCAAGGCGTCCTGCGGCGATTTCGGCGCGGATGTCGCGGTCGGAGAGCAACACCCGTCGAGCGTATCGGCCGAGCCCAGCCTCGGCGGGTTGCTATCCTTCGTGATCACCAGTGCCGATGTAGTTCAATGGCAGAACATCAGCTTCCCAAGCTGAATACGCGGGTTCGATTCCCGTCATCGGCTCAGGAAAGCCGCACTTCCACGGCTTGCGAAGGCATCAACACGACGAGTCGACGGCGTTCTTGGCCGTCGTTCGACGATGATTTCGCGAGGCATCGGTATACGAACCGTTTGCTATCTCGGTGCGTGGTGGACCCCTTAGCCTGCGCATAAAGAATCCGCCAAGACATTTGTTGGACGCTCTGCTCCATGCAGCGTCCGAATATTGGGTCAGGCGTCGCCACAACCGCGATCGCGGTCGGCGTCGTGCTGATAGCTGGTCCGTACTTAAGGGAGCGGCCGGGCGCCGGCCGCGGCACAAGACCATGGACCGCATCATGAACACGATCGACCTCGTCATCGTCGCCCTTGGCTGCGGAGTTTTCGCTCGGGCGTTGGCACGGTACGCGCCGATAGCGGTGCCGGGAGCAGGCCTGGCGGCGCAGGGCGTGCTCGGCGTGTACACCGGGCTGATGGTGCGCAGCATCTCATTCGCCGCGCTGGGCTCGAACTGGCCGATTGTCGTCGCTGTCGCGGTCGGCACCCTGGTCATCAGCGTCGCGGGCGGCGCGCTGCTAGGTCTGCACCGTGACGTCAGCCCGTTGACGGGTGGGCTCGCGTTGGTCGCGGGAGGCTCGTCCGGACTGGTCGCCATCGCCCGCGAACTCGGTGGTGACGATCGTGTCGTCGCGGCCGTTCAATACCTCCGCGTTGCGCTGATCACGGCTGCCATGCCCGTGGTCGTGACGGTTTTCTACCACGCCACCGGGGCGCATGGTTCGCAGATTAGCGAAACCACTTCTCTCCCTTGGTATTTCGGCCTGCCGCTGATCGCGGTCATTGTTGTGGTCGGCGCGGCGGCCGGCCGCTCTGTACGGCTGCCCGGATCCGGGTTGCTAGGTCCGATGGCGATCACCATCGTTTTTGAACTCTCTGGACTAACGGCGGGTCTCACGGTTCCGATGGTGCTGGTCCAGGCCGGAATCATGCTGATCGTTTGGCAGACGGTGCTTGCGTTCAACCGAGAGTCGCTTCGGGCGATCCAACGGATCCTGCCCGGCGCGTTCGCGTTGATCATGGTGCTGAACGTCGCTGCGGCCGGTCTCGGCGTGGTGCTGGCCAATGTGGCCGGACTGAGCATGCTCGACGGATACCTTGCGACGAGCCCCGGCGGCATTTACGCCGTGCTTGGCACCGCTGTGGGGTCGGGCTCCAACGTGCCGTTTGTCATGGCGGCGCAAGTCATTCGGATTCTACTGATGCTGTTCGCCGCGCCCTTTGTCGCACGGTTATTCATGAGATTCACGCCTCAAAGCGCGGCGAGCAGAGAGCTCATCCCTGTCGCCGCTTGAACGCCGACCGCCGCCACCTCGTTGTGTCTGATCGACGCTGGCTGATCAGCCAACCCCGCGTCACCACCGTCACCGAGCTGCAAAATCCAAATCGACGCGTTCGTCGACGAATACAACCGCCACCGCCTGGACACCGCCCGGCCAAGGCGGCAGGGCCGGAACCGCTACTGGGTGGTGCCGACGGCCGATCACTATCTTCAATGCGATGCTCCGCAGCAGTTAGCGCAGATGGTTCGACTGGCAGCGGACACAGGCGATATTTCGCTCCAGTCACTCGGGAACAGGTCCGACAGAGCGGTCCTTGTGGATCAGGAGAGCAGCGGATGAAGCGGGTCAGTAGTCGGCGACCGCCTTCTTTACGACGGCGTCGACTTCTTCCGTCAGCAAAAATCTCTCGGCGACAAGCGATTCGGCGGCCGCCCGAACTGCGGCTGAATAATCATCGCGTGTCGGATAACGCTCCGTGGCCGACGGCCGCCCCGGTGGAAATGGCAACTTGCTGCCGATTCGCTCATAAAGCACATCGGGCAGCTCGTCCATGTGTCGCCTGGGATTCCAGCCCGTGTAGGTGGCGAGCGGTGCAGCGACCGCAGGCAGGCGTATGCCGGCGATTTCGTTGCCGTCCGCGTCGATCGCCGACACCAAGTCAACGTACGTCTCGCCCAGCTTCACGGGCCAGTGGCCGATACCGCGATCGACGTCCGGCCCAAGGTTGACGCTGCGCGCGTAGGAAAGCGATGCGGGATCCGGCGCGGCGGTGTGGCCGAAGCCGGACAGCACGTCCTTGCGGGAGACGGCAGTGCCCTTGCTGGTCCGCGGCACCTGGCTGGGCGGGGGTTCGACGCCGTCGGTGACCCAGTTCTCCAGCGCGACCAGCAGTGCCCGATTCACGGGCGTGACGTCCAGGCGGTGCACCGGGTTCGCGGCCGGCAGCGCCTCTTTGATGCGGCTGCTGCCGAAGTGGTCGGTACCTGCGATCAGATAGGTGCGGACGTCGGGATCCTCAGGCAAGTCCTTACCTGTGTACGGGTCCACGTGCAGAAGCGCACCGTCGCCGTGCCAGTATTCGGATGCGCTGTTGGTGAGAATCCGCCCTTCAGCCAAGGTGCATAGGTGGGCAGGCCGCGGTTGGGCACAACGAACAGCATTTTGCCGTTGCCCCCGTCGATCGGGCGAAGCATGCGGAGGTCAGCGTCAAAGCGCACGAGTCCGTCGTCGTGGCGAGGCGCGAGTTTGAGGTCGGCAATGCGCTGATTTGCGAGATGCTCGGGGTCGACAGCGAAGCATACGGTCGCCTCCACGCACTCATAGCGGTCATCGGCGTGCGGGTAGACCGTGTTTATCTGAACTGACTCAACGGTCACGTCAGCTCCTTCAAGGTTGCAGTTCGGTTAGTCGGCAGTGCCGATGTGGTCGGTGGCTCCCATCAAGGTTGCGGCAGACGCCTTGGCAAATTCTTGGCGACTGTCGCGGCAGCCCCAGACGTCCCGCAGCCGCTTCAATGGCCGCAACTCGTCTCGCAAATCGCCTGCGCGCAAAGTTATTTCGCGATGGCCGCGGCGTAAGCACGGCCCGCGTGCAGCTGCTGGGGTATGTCGTGCTGCACATTGACGCGTGGGCCACGCTGGGGCCCATGAGCGGTGGGCACGTGTAACCGGAGTATCCGGCCGCCGATCTGGACGTACGCGCCGGGGCGCCATTTCGCAGACTGCCAGGGGGCGAGCCTGGTCCAGCCCTGCTGTGCCGGTTCGCGCACGAAGACCCCGTTGGTCGAGTTGCGGTCGACGATGATCACCTCGCCGTTGACGATTCGGACTTCTACGTGGGCCCGGGACATCTCACCCGTGCGGTCATCGATACGTACGGGGCGAAGTCCGCGCTTCGCAGCATCCGACCCGTACGGATCCCGGCCGATGACGCAGTCTCGTTCTATGTCGAATCGAGTGTTGTCGTCGAGGACAACCCATCGCTTCGGCCGCACGAACTCGACCGCCGCTGGTGTGGGAATCCTGTCGCCACGAGCGGGCGACGGCATCGCTGGCGCGCGCCTCGGTGCCGGCGATGCCTGCGTCGACCAGACGACGGCGCCTTGCGCCGGCACGGTTCCTCCGGTGAGCTTGTACACGCCGTTCCGCTGGGCCGGGGCGAGCGGCCGCTGGCTCACTTCGTCGACGGTGACGATAGCTGCAACGCCCGGTACCGGCACGGATCGGTGCAATAACCGTCCCCGGCCGTGCAATACGGTCCGCCCGACGCCGTCATCGAGCACTACGGTGACACTGCCGCACAGCAAGACGTCCAGGCCTGCGGGAGTGGGCATGATGATGCCGACGTCAACAAAGATGCGGCTCCACGTTGTTTGACGCGTGAGCTGCGAAAATGCGCTTGTCAACCTTCGCGCGTCGGTATGCCGGACCATTTCGGCCAGTGCCGCCAACTGCTGTGCGGCAACAGACTGCTGCGAGAGCGGCGCCCTATCGCGTTGGGCCACAACGATAACCGTGCCGTTGACATTGGCCACGAGATGCCGGCCAGGGATGACCTCGACCTCGCTTGGCGGCCTGACCGGCATGTGGCAGACCACCGTTTTTTCGTCGGCCACTTGCTTCGCAATTTGGTGCGGCATCTCTTCAGGTGTGTGTGGCACTGGCGGAGCGGTTTCGTCGTCGGACGGGGCTTCGCTGATGCCGATGCGGGAGTGCAGCCACCTCAGCGGCCGTGGCGCCCACCAGTTGAGGTCGCCGGCGACACGAAGAAACGCCGGTACGACGACGCCGCGAATGATCGTCGCATCGATCACGACGGCCAGCGCCGTGCCGATGCCGAACATCTTCATGAAGGCCAGCCCATTGGCAAACGAGATCAACGTGATCGTCAGCAGGAGCGCGGCGCTAGTGACGATCCGGCCCACCCGGCCCAGTCCGACGACGGTTGCGGCGTTGTTCGACAACCCCGAGTCACGGGCTTCCTTTATTCGGCTGAGCAGGAAGATCTCATAGTCGACGGACAGGCTGAACGCGATGGAGCAGAGCAAGACGACCATGGACAGGTTCAGCGGCGCGGGAGTGATTCCCAGCACCGAAGCCAAGTGCCCTTCCTGGAAGATCCAGACCATGACGCCGAGGACCGCGCTCAGGACAAGCAGATTCAGCAGAAGCGCTTTTGTCGGCACAACGACGCTGCCCGTGAACAGGAACAGCAGTATGAACGTGGAAACGGCGATCAGGGCAATCGCCAACGGAAGCCGGTCGGCGATCGCGGCGCGGCTGTCGATGAGCGTGGCGGTCGGACCTCCCACCTCGACCTGGTGGTCGGCGATCTTCGCGCGGATGTCGTGCACGAGATGTTGAGCGACGTCCGAGTCCGCCTGAACCGACAGGTAGACGAACGCGTAGCTGGCGCCGGACTCTGCGGTCGCGGGCGTTTGCCCGACGATCTGGCCGTGTTCGTATCTGCCGATGGGACCGCTGACCAGGACCACGCCGTCCATGCGCGATACCTCGGCGGCAAGATCCTTGAGCACGCCGGTGTCAGTGCGGGTCACCAACGTGATCGCCTGCGAGGGATCTAGCTGAAAGTCCTTCTGCAGCGATTCGGACACCAAACGCGCATTCGAGTCCGTCGGCAGCGCGCGCTCGTCGGGTGTCGCGTACTGGGCGCTGAGGAAGGGAATCCCGAGTCCCAGCAGCACTGCGACTACCGGCAGGGCGTAGAAGAGCGGCCGGCGTGTTACCGCCTGGGCGAAACGTCGCCAGAATAGGGAATCGGCCGAAAGCGGTACCTTTCGGCGGATGACCGCAAGTGAGTCGATGCGCTTCCCGAGCAGAGCCAGCAGGGCGGGCAGGACAACGATCGCGCTGAATGCCGACAGCATGACGGTGGCGGTCGCGGTAATGCCGACGGATCGCAGGAAGTAGGTGGGGAACACAAGGAGGCCGGTCATGGCCAGGGTGACTGTTGCTGCGCTGAAGAGGATGGTTCGGCCGGCGGTGGTGACGGTCGCGATGATGGCCTGATGGTGGTCTTTCCCGTTGTCGCGTTCCTCGCGGAATCGCGACACCATCAGCAAGCCGAAGTCGATGGACAACCCGAGGCCGAACGCGGTCGCAACCGTGAGTGCGTGCACCGACACATCGGTGATCTTCGTCATGAGCAGCAACACCGACAGCGTGGTGACGATCGAGCTGATTCCGACGATCACGGGTAGGAATGCAGCGACGAGACCACCGAACACGATGACCAACACGGCGAGCGAGATGGGCAGCGCGATGCTCTCGCTGAGCTTGAGATCGTGTTTGACCTTGGCCCGGATCTCTTGCTGCACGCCAAGAGAGCCGCCCGCGCGCACTGTGACGTTCGGGTCGTCGGGCAAACGCGCGATGATGCGGCTGGCCGTGGCTGCGGCCTCGTCTGCGGTCCCACCGACGTGCACGAGCATGAGGCCGGAGCGACCGTCCTTGCTGCGTAAGTCGGTGGCTCCTTCGTCACCGAACGACCTGGTGACCTTTGCATCCGGCTCGGCCTCGACGAGTTGCCGTACTCGATCCCGTACCGTCGCGACATCGATGCTGTCGACAGTGCCCTCGCGCGGGAGCAGTTGAATGACCAGATTCGAGGTCGTGCCGAAATTTTGGTCCAGGAATTCGTCGGCTTGCGACGATTCCGACGTCGGATCGGTGTATCCGCCCACGCCAAGCTTGTCGGACACTGAGCCGCCGAACACGATGCTGATGCCAAGCAAGACCAAGAGGGCCGCCAGCACGGCCTTTGGGCGCCGCACGGTGTATACGGCCAATCGCCTCAACATGTCAGTTGCATTCCCCACTGCATCTCAATCGCCTTGTTGATCTCAGAAGTGTGTCGCGCGGGCCTTGGCACTTTCTAAACAGAGATCGCAGCTCGAATCACGCCTGCTCAGGCGGCGCGAAGGCGAGCCGTTCAATTGCGCGGCTCCCCTGCGAGCCACAGCCGCACCAGGCAGCGCCGGTTGCCCACCTCGGGCGCGTCGACAAAACGGCGCCGGTTGTGCAGTGTCACGTAGTCGTCGGCGAACAAGACGTCGCCGGGATCGAGCTTGAATTCAACGGAGTGGGCGGGATCGTTCAGGAAGCGGTCGAAGGCGTCGAGCGCCTCGCGCTGGCGTTCACCGAGCGGCCGGCCGGCGAGCATGTGGCCTAGTTCGATGTAGGCGCGGTTGTAGCGGACGCGGACGCCGTCGGCGGTGTCGGTGAAGACCGCGCCGACCGACACCGGGTCCTCGCCCGGTCCGGTCTCCTTCGAGCGGTCGAAGCAGAACTCCCCGTAGAGTTCTTCCACCAGTTCGGGCTGCGTCTCCAGCAGCGCGTTGTAGGCGGTGTGGCCGCTGACGATCAGCGACTCGCCGCCGGACACCGCCTTGCGCAGGCACAGCAGCCCGAGCACGTCGGCCTGGATGCCGACGTAGCCGCTGGCCGAGTCCGTGTGGAAGATCAGCTCCGAGTTCGTCTTCGAACCGCGTGCCTCAGCCACCGACTTGCCGGTGTCCTGGACCAGGTAGACGCGGTCACCCTGTCGGTTCTGCGGCTGCGGCCCGCCTAGGTAAGTACCCAGGCCCCAGTACAGCATCGACGCTTCCTCGTCCGTCCATCCCTGGAAGGGCAGCCCGCGCAGCAAACAGAAGCCGGGGCCGGAGCGGATGCGGTGGCGGATGCCGCGGCCGATTTCCGCGAGCGCCGGGTCCTGGAAGTCCGACGGCTCGATGCTCTCGAGCCGCGTGCCGCGACGCCGCAGCTCGTCGCGGATGCGCAGGCAAGCGGCGGCCTGTTGCGGCTCGACCGTGATTATGTAGTGCTCGGCGCGAAGGCTGGCGTGATTCCAGACCCCCGGGCCGGCCATCGGCCGGCGCCGGGTGCCGGACTTTTCTTGCGTCGCCGCGTTGCTCATTTGCTCTGTCCTTTCACTAAAGTCATGAGCATCTCCGTTCACCCCCTTCGTCTGGCTGGGGTGCGTTTAGTGAGCTTCACGGCCGCGGCTTGGAAATCTCTTGGAGCCACGCACCAGCGGGCCCGCCGCCGGGCAGTTGGACGGCGGGCTAAGTGAACGGAAGAAACTCTTCAGACGCGCTGCGGCGTCCTCCGTGTGCCGTCGACTTGAGTCCGCGAAGTCGGCGTACACCACATGAGGACCGGCGAGAACGCGGATAGCACGGCGTCTGCCTCACAACCCACATTATCGTGTCTGACCCGAAAATCTGAATGCGTTACAATAAAACCGCAGCTCACTGACTGGCATCGGCGCGATTCGCCCCTTGTGCGCGCCAGGGCCTTGAAATCGAGGGCGAGCGAGCACGCCCGATTTTCCCGCATCTGCGGCGTCCCCGAAGGGAACCGGAAAACTGACATGGAGGCCGTGCCCGGTCGGTGATTCGGTCGCTGATCTGCGGATTTACGGGGGTATCGCTGCCGGTTCCCGTTTCGGCGCTCAATAATAAATAGAGCTTTTCAGGTGATTCTGGCGCGGGTGAAGCGAGGCAGCCAGGCCTGGCGCACCGCTACAGCGTCAAATCCCACCGACCACCGCAACACCCATTACTGAGCTATGTCGGGAGTCCTGATGACCGGCGCAGCCGCGCGGTGTCGATCCGGCCTGCGGACAGACTGTCGTAGAGCGCGCCGTGCCCGCGCCGGTGCTCGGCGGCCAGCGACAACTCGACCAGCGAGCCCACGGGGCCGTCGGCGCACAGCACCGCGTCGG
>DASWBF010000385.1:0-11036 GCA_036390735.1 Mycobacterium sp.
CCAACTCGCTACCGCCCAACCGACGAAGGCGGCGAAGCCCGGTCCGCTGACCAGCAGCATGTCCAGCAGTGCCCGACGGAGCCGCGGCGGCGGGCGGGCCCGTAGGTACGTGGTGGCCCCGACCAGGATGCCCGCCGCTGCGATGCAAGCGACCGCGTCGTAACGCGTCAGGTACGCAAGGCCCATCGCGATTCCGCCCGCGGCAACGAGGTGATGCACGTCGTCGTCGACCATCCACATCACCAGCCGGCGCACCGCCCACGCGAGGAAGAAGATGAACGGGGCCTCACTCATGCCGTTCGACCCGTAGAAGACGATCATCGGGTTCAACGCGAACAGCATCACGATGCTCAGCGAATACCATCGGGGCAGGCCTCGGTCGGTCCCCACGCCGAGGATTTGAATCACCGCGCCCGCCATGAAGATTGACGACATGATCGTGCCCGAGAACGCACGTTCGGTCATGGCCGGCCACAGCGGGCTCATCGCGATCCAGGGAAGCTGCACCATCGCGGTCAGCGGGGTGAAGATGAAGCCGATTGCGGCCAAGTGCGGGTCACGGCTGAACAGCACGCTTTGCGCCGCCGACACTCGTGACAGCGCGTCACCGAGGATGAAGCCGTGGTCCACCTGCAACCGGTAGCCGACGGCCAGATACCCCACCACGGCCACCGCGAACACCACGATCTTGAGTCGCCGGTCTGACATGGAGCCGACGATCACGTTGCGGTTTTCTGGTTTTCGGGTCGGTCCAGCCCGTGAAAGGTCTTCTCCCAGTAAGACGGGTTGCGGATCAACTGATACAGGCCCTTCGCCGCCGCAATGCTCATCATCAACCAGAACAGCGGCACGGTCAGCGCCGGGATCAGCAGGTCGGATCGGTCGTCTTCGCGCAGCGCAATCATGTTCATGTACAACGTCGCCGCATTGCCGAGGATCAGCGCAGCGAGGGCGGGAAAGTAGATGTACCAGGGGAACACCGCACCGATGGCGGCTGGCTGGCCTAAGAACCACAGCAGAGTGATCAACCAGAACGCGAGGTTGAGCACCGCAATGATCGGGGTTCCCCCCACCACCAGGTTGAACCGGATGAAGCTGCGCCAACCGATGGTGCGCAACAGCCGGCCGGGTCGACGCATGTGCACGAGCCAGGTCTGCAGATAACCCTTGTACCAACGGGATCGCTGCCGGATCCAGTTGATCGGGTCGCTGTTGGCCTCCTCCATCGTGACCGAGTCGACGACCGCGGTCTGATAGCCGGTCGCGGCGATGCGCAATCCCAGGTCGGCATCCTCGGTGACGTTGAACGGATCCCATGCCCCGATCTTGTCCAGCACCGGATGTAGCAGATGGTTTGACGTACCGCCCAGCGGGATAGGGGAATTGGTGCGCATCAGGCCGGGCAGCAGATACCCGAACCACAGCCCGTACTCCGCGGTGAACCAGCCGGTGAGCAGATTCTGATGGCCGTTGTGATAGGCCAGTTTCGCTTGGATGCAGGCCACCGAGTCGGGCAGCGCATGAAACGCCGCGACGACGCGGCGCAACTGCAGTGGCTCGGGTTTGTCCTCCGCGTCGTAAATCGTGATGATCTCGCCTGTCGCGAACTGCAGACCGTAGTTGCACGCCTTGGGTTTCGTGCGCGGATCGGCAGGCGGCACCAGCACAATCGTGATCGCGTCGGATTCCTGGCACCGCTGCGCGGCCGTGATGGTCACGTCGTCGTCGGCCTCCAACAGCAACAACACCTGTAGCTTCTCGCGCGGATACTCCAGGGCGGCCATGGCCCCGATGAGGTCGGCCACCACCTCCGGCTCGTTGTACGCCGGCACCAGAACCGTGTAGGGCGGCAAGTCGGCATCGGGAATCCCCCGCGCCTCTTCGTCGGTGACGACGATCGGCCGCGCCGCCAACCCGCGCCGGAAGATCAGGACGCGATCGATCATCGTGCAGACGTAGCCGAACGTGCAGAGGCCGACCAACGTTACGGCGGTTCCCATCGGCCGCAGGATCGCCAGCGCGACCGTCGCCACCAGGATCGTGGCGAGAACTGGTCGCTGCCAACCCATCACCGCCTTCGCGGCGGAGTGAATCGGGTCGTCTTCACGCAGGCCCTCGATCGCCGCACGCAATGCCTGTTCCCGCTCGGCGTCGGTGACGTCGTGCAGGTCATCGCTGCGGAACGCTGCCGTCATGGCCCGAAGCCTCGCATCCTGGCCGCCACGAGCGCCCGGCTGAACTCGGTCAGCATCTCGGCGTCCTTGAACACCGGATTGCGGTCGCCGACCGCGGCATTACCCCGGAACAGAATGGTGAACATCGAGTTCAGCGTGCCGGGTATGCCTCCCGCCGGTATCGGGAACGGCGCATCGTCCTCGTGGTTGTCCACGGACAGCACGACGATCCGCTGGGCTTGGCGCGCGTTACGCCACGTCCAAGACAGCGCGTTCCAGGTGACCACCAGCTTGTCGTCGACCACCGACACGAGCTGGCCGGTGACTCCATGACCGAGGTCGACCCGGCGCGGCGCGCTGAGCCGGGTAGCCGACAGGTCGTAGAGCAAGGTGGTCGGGTAGACAACGAACGACATCGGGCGCCCGGTCACCACACTGTCCACCACGACGGTCCGGGGGTCGGAGTGCTTGTCCCACTTGGGATTCCCCGAGAGGGCTATCATCCGCTGACGCGTCACCTCGGCGTCACGTCCATAGAGCCTGTGCACCCACGGGAAGGTCTGCTCGTCGATGATCTTCCACCCGGCCGGGGCGGGCAGCGGCGCGGCGAAGTTCATTTCACTGATCTGAGTTGTCGGCGGGGTCGGCGGGGTGGGCAGTTTCACCAGCGAGAGCAGGATCGCGAACACGGCCACCAGCGGGAGGCCCACCCACACTTGACCGGCGGCCAGGGGCTCGATCTTGCGGTCCAGGAAATTCTTTTCTTTGCCGCGGCGCGCGTGGAGGTACAGCAAGATCCCGACGAGCAAGATCGCAGTCAACGCCGGAATCTGTTGATAGGCAAGCAGCGGCGCGTCGGGAAGATACAGTGCCATCACAGCGAGGACACCGAGGCCCACAGCCCACGCGAGGATCGAGCCGATGACCGCGCGCCGAACCGACCGGCCCACCGCGATCGCGGTGGCGAAGGCGCCGACGATCAAGGTCGCCGCACCGCCCGCCATCCGGTTACCGCCGAGCAAGAAGACCGTGAGGTGGTAGGGCAGCGGGAACACCATCAGCAGCAGCATCCACACCCAGAAGAACCGAGTGACAGGCCGAAGCCCGAACAGCACGACGGCGGCGCCGACCACGAACAGCCACATCGCCAGGAAGTCGAGCCGCAGCAGGTGGAAGTACAGCGCGTAACGCTGCATCAGGACGGCGTGCACCAGCAGCGCGAGTACCAAGCCCAGCGTCCCGACGATGATGTCGGTCTGGCGGTCATGGATCGGCAATTCGGTGCGCGGCCGGCGGGCCACGCTGGTGCCCGCCAGCACAGCCGCCAGCGGCACAATCCACACGTAGCCGCCCATGCCGCCTCCACGGGTCACCTCCACGAGGCTCGCCAGGCTGTGCCGGAACGCGATCAACGTGAGCACGCCGATGTACAGCCAGCGCAACGCAACTCGGTACCCAGGCTGCAGCAGGTGCAGCCATGGCTCTCGCCTGGCGGTGGTGTCCGGCGCTGCCGGCTGCACGGCTGTCGTCACGTCAGCCGCCCGGTTTGCGACGCCTGTTCACAAGGACGGCGAACCCGGTGCCGAGCACCGCAACCGCCGCCGTCGCGCCCGCCACCCACCAAATCCACGGCCTGCCTCGGTCGGCGGGTTGAGCGGGAGGCTGTGCCACCGAAGCTACCGTCACCGGGTCGCGCCCGGCCGGCTGCAACACAGCGTCGCCCGACAGTCGAGACCAGCGGCGGCCGTCGGCGTCCAGCCAGCCCACCAGCGCGTCAAGCTCTGCGGGCGCCGCAGTCGACGTGGCCACCACGACGGTCCTCTTACCGTCAAAAACCGTTTGGAGAGAGCCGAATTGCAGTGACGGGTCGAGTGTCAGCGTCTCCGGCGGGCCGTCACCGCCGACGCCGGAGACCTCGATCACGTTGTCGCGGTTACTGACCGGCAACTGAACGCGCTGGTCGTCCCACCCTTGGGCGGACACGACGACGGCGGGCAGTTCGGAGTTGAGCGCATCGGCCACCGAGACCACCTGGGTCTCCATCGGCAACGCGCTGAGGCGCTGCAGACCCTCGATGATCTTCGCGCCGCGCACCGTGTCGGCGAAGGCGTCGTCGGCGATCCCGACCTGCAGTCGCGGCAGCATGGCCTGCGGAAGCGACTGGAAGCCCGGCGGAGCGGGAGGCATAGCCGCTTGGCTGGTCACGACGGTGGCGCCGTCGATGACCAGCTTGACGGGCTGGAACTCGCCGCATCGACCCGTGTTTCCGGCCAGGTTCACCGCGACGCCGAGGTTGGTGTAGCGCTGCAGCAGACGATCGGGAACGTTCACCCACCGGTCGATCACGCCGTTGTTGTCGGTCGGCCACCGCTCGACCGTGTCCGAGCCGATGGAGACGACGACCTCGCCCGCGACGCTGGACGGCAACGGAGTGTACGAGCCTTGCAGGTGGACACGCACGTTGCGAACCGATCGTCCGAGCCGGGTCTGGTCGAGACCGATGGACACCTGTGGTGACAGCGCCACAGCGTTGACGCCAGGTTGGCCGAGGTCACGGATCGTGGTCAGATCAGGGGGAAGCTGTGGGCTCGATCTCAGCGGTCCGACAACGGCTTTCGATGCCAACGCGAGGCGCGAGATGTCGCTCGAGAGCAACCTTGTTTGATTGGTCAGGTCGTTGGCCGGTCCGGTGATCAGCAAGGACGGCACACCCACGGTGCCCTGCAACGTCAGTGCGCTGTCGGGTCTTTCGCGGATGACGACCTGGCGCTCGAGCGGCTGCGAGGGCGCAGGAGGCGCCGTCTCGGAACCGGGAAGCGGCAGCACCGTGACATTGGTGGGCTGCCTGCCGTAATGCGCCACCGTCGTGGCGGTGAGGCGCACTGCCGCATCGGATTCCGCTCTGCTCGGTTGCTCGGGCAGGAAGATCGTCAACCGCTGGAGCACCGGCGGCAGGAATTCGGCGACGGTTGCCGGTGGCGCTTCTGTGCCTTCATAGGTTACCGACGCATTGGTGAGCCGCAGCGGGATCGTGGGGTCATACAGGCAATAGCCTTCCACCGGCACCAGATAGGTGCGCAGCACGACGGCCGCCGCGTTGTCGACGATCTCGGCACCGACCAGTGGAATGCTGATCGGCGCCTGATCTGCGGGAGGAAGGTCAATCCGCGACACCACCCTGTTGTCCTGCGTCACCGCGATCACGCCGCTGCGCAGATTCGGCGGCATTTCCACCACAACGTTGAGTGCGGTCGGCGCCAGACCGCGCGGCACCGGCACTGTCAGGTTCTGGGTGCCCTGCACTCCGTAGAACGCGAACGTCGAGTCGACGCCCAGAGACTCGAGACTCAAGGTGGGCGACTCCGCCGGAAGCCCCCCGTCGCCCGGAGCGCTGTTCGCCACGGCGGGAATCCACCCCATCGTCAGCACAAGCGCAATCACCCACGCTCGAAGAAGCCACCCCGTCGCCGCCGCGTTCATCAGCGCAAAGGGCAGTCAACCGGGTCGCTTAGCACGCCTTATTGACGGAATTGTCATTTTTCCGCGGCCGCCCGGTTCCTTGCTGAGCAGACCAGACTACTTGGCGCGCTCGAGAACCTCGACGAGCCGCCACCGCTTCGTGGCCGACAGCGGCCGCGTCTCCATCAGTGAGACACGGTCGCCAATGCCGGCGTCGCCGTTCTCGTCGTGCGCCTTGACCTTCTTGGTGGTCCGGATGATCTTGCCGTACAGCGGATGCTTCACCCGGTCTTCGAGCTCGACGACGATCGTCTTCTGCATCTTGTCCGACACCACATAGCCGATCGCGGTCTTACGACGGCCGCGCGGCTTCTCGGTGCGCGGAGTGTGCTTGGGCCCCTTGGTTTCTGCCATTACGATTCCTCACTGTCGGGACCGGAGGCCAGCCCCAGCTCACGTTCGCGCAATATCGTGTAGACGCGCGCGATTTCGTGGCGCACCGTACGCAGCCGACGGTTGTTCGGCAACTGGCCGGTGGCCATCTGGAAGCGAAGGTTGAACAGCTCTTCCTTCGACTCCCGCAGCCGCTCGATCAGCTCCTCGTCGGTGAGCTCGCGCAGTTCGCCAGCGGACACTCCCACTGCCATCAGAACTGCTCCTCTCGGGTCACAATGCGTGCCTTGATCGGCAACTTGTGGATCGCCCGGGTCAATGCGGCCCGCGCGGTTTCCTCATTGGGGTAGCTCAGCTCGAACAGGATTCGTCCAGGCTTGACGTTGGCCACCCACCACTCCGGCGAGCCCTTGCCCGAACCCATCCGAGTTTCCGCCGGCTTCTTGGTCAACGGACGGTCGGGGAAGATGTTGATCCACACCTTGCCGCCACGCTTGATGTGCCGGTTGATCGCGATACGCGCCGACTCGATCTGCCGGTTGGTGATGTACGCGTGCTCCAGCGCCTGGATGCCGTAGTCGCCGAAGCTGACCGTGGTGCCGCCGCTGGCGGTGCCGCGCTGCCTCGGGTGATGTTGCTTGCGGTGCTTGACCTTACGGGGAATCAACATGGCTCAGCTCTCCGTGCTCTCGGCCTCGGCGGCAGGCACCTCGGCCGGCGTCGTCGTCTCGACGGCCGGAGCCTCCTCGGCCGCCCGGCTCACGTCGGTGCCCGTCGCGGTGGTGCCCGATGCGCCGCTGCGGCGGGGCCGGGTACCCGACGGACGCTCGCGGCGCGGACGCTCTGCGCCCGCCGGTGCGGCCGCGGCCAGCTCGCGCTTGCCGCCGACGATGTCGCCCTTGTAGATCCACACCTTCACGCCGATCCGGCCGAACGTCGTCTTCGCCTCGTAAAGGCCGTAGTCGATATCCGCGCGCAACGTGTGCAGCGGAACGCGGCCCTCGCGGTAGAACTCCGAGCGACTCATCTCCGCCCCGCCGAGGCGGCCCGAGCACTGCACGCGGATTCCCTTGACGTTGGGTTGACGCATCGCAGACTGGATCGCCTTGCGCATCGCGCGGCGGAACGCCACGCGGTTAGACAGCTGCTCGGCCACGCCCTGCGCAACCAATTGCGCCTGCGACTCAGGGTTTTTCACCTCGAGGATGTTGAGCTGAACCTGCTTGCCGGTGAGCTTCTCGAGGTCGGCGCGAATGCGGTCGGCCTCGGTGCCGCGCCGGCCGATCACGATGCCGGGCCGCGCGGTGTGGATGTCGACGCGAACCCGATCGCGGGTGCGTTCGATCTCCACGTCGGCGATGCCGGCGCGTTCCAGACCGGTGGCCAGCAGCCTCCGGATCGCTACATCTTCCTTGATGTAGTCGGCGTACTGCTTGTCGGCGTACCAGCGGGACTTCCAGTCGGTGGTGATCCCGAGCCGGAAGCCGTGCGGGTTGATCTTCTGGCCCACTACTGCGAGCCTCCCTTCGCTTCTTCTGAAGTCGATGTCGCCGGCTTTGCGGCTCCGGCCGCCTTCTTTGCCTCTGGCGCGGCCTTCTTCGCCGGTTCAGCCTTCTTGGCGGGCGCCTTCTTCGTGGCCGCCTTGCTCGCCGCGGCCCGCTTCGCGCGCGTCGACTGACCCGTCCGCTCGTCGCGACGCGGCCGGCTCTCCACCACGACCGTGATATGGCTTGTCCGCCTGCGGATTCTGAACGCGCGGCCCTGCGCGCGCGGCCGGATGCGCTTGGCGGTCGGGCCCTCGTCAGCGGTCAACGCCGCGACGACGAGCGTCGACGGGTCGAGCCCGTCGTTGTTCTGCGCGTTGGCTGCGGCGCTGGCGATCGCCTTGGCCACCGGCTCGCTCGCCTGCTGCGGCGCCCACCGCAAAATGTCCAACGCTTCGGCCACCGGCTTGCCGCGCACCAGGTCGATCACCCTGCGCGCCTTGCTCGCCGACACCCGCACAAACCGCGCCTTGGCGGTCGCCGAAGGGAATTCGGTGGCTGTCGTCATCGTCTCTTGCTCTTTCGGTCGTCCTTGATGTGGCCCTTGAACGTCCGAGTCGGCGCGAACTCACCGAGCTTGTGCCCGACCATCGCCTCGGTGACGAACACCGGGACATGCTTGCGACCGTCGTGCACCGCAAAGGTGTGCCCGATGAAGTCGGGGATGATCGTGGACCGACGCGACCAGGTCTTGATCACCTGCTTCGTGTTCTTCTCGTTCTGCACGTCGACCTTCTTGAGCAGATGGTCGTCGACGAACGGACCCTTCTTCAAGCTGCGTGGCATCGTCTACTCCTACCGGTGGTGCTTCTTGCCGGTGCGCCGGCGTCGGACGATGAGCTTGTTGCTCGCTTTGTTCGGTTTGCGGGTGCGGCCCTCGGGCTGGCCCCACGGGCTGACCGGGTGACGGCCGCCGGAGGTCTTGCCTTCGCCACCGCCGTGCGGGTGGTCGACCGGGTTCATCACGACACCACGCACGGTGGGCCGCTTGCCCTTCCAGCGCATGCGACCGGCCTTGCCCCAGTTGATGTTCGCCTGCTCGGCGTTGCCCACTTCACCGACCGTGGCACGGCAGCGCACGTCCACGCGACGGATTTCGCCGCTGGGCATGCGCAACGACGCGTAGCTGCCTTCCTTACCGAGCAGCTGGATGCTCGATCCGGCCGACCGAGCCAGCTTCGCTCCGCCGCCGGGGCGCAACTCGACCGCGTGGATCAACGTGCCGGCAGGGATGTTGCGCATCGGCAGGTTGTTTCCCGGCTTGATGTCGGCGTTCGGGCCCGACTCGACGACGTCGCCCTGACGCAGGCCCTGGGGCGCGATGATGTAGCGCTTCTCGCCGTCCAGATAGTGCAGCAGCGCGATACGCGCGGTGCGATTCGGGTCGTACTCGATATGAGCGACCTTCGCATTCACGCCGTCCTTGTCGTGCCGGCGGAAGTCGATGATCCGGTAGGCGCGCTTGTGCCCGCCACCCTTGTGACGAGTCGTGATGCGGCCGTGCGCGTTTCGTCCGCCACGGCCGTGCAGCGGACGCACCAGCGACTTCTCCGGGGTCGACCGGGTGATCTCAGCGAAATCCGAGACGCTGGCACCGCGACGGCCGGGCGTCGTGGGCTTGTACTTGCGAATTGCCATGTCTGCTATCTCTTCTTGTCTTGCCGCGCGGCTACGCCGGCGCTCCGAACAGGTCGATCGGCTTGCTGCCGGGGGCCAGGGTCACGATTGCGCGCTTGGTGTCCTTGCGCTTGCCGAAACCGGTGCGGGTGCGCTTGCGCTTGCCCTGCCGGTTCGCGGTATTCACCGACGCCACTTTGACGTTGAAGATCTTCTCGATTGCGATCTTGATCTGCGTCTTGTTGGAGTCGGGGTGCACGACGAACGTGTACACGTTGTCCTCGATCAGCCCGTAGGACTTCTCCGAGATGACCGGGGACAAGATGATGTCGCGGGGGTCGGTGACGGTCGCCATCAGGCCGAAACCTCCTCGTCCTGCTTGTTTGCGGCGATGAACGCGTTCAAGGCCTCGACGGAAAACACCACGTCGTCGGACAGCAACACGTCGTAGGTGTTCAGCTGGTCGGGTGAAAGCACATGCACACCGGGTAAATTGCGCACGCTCTTGGCGCCCGTCTCGTCGGTGCGGCCGACGACCACCAGCACTCGCTTGCGGTCGGTCAGCTCGCCGAGAAACGCCCCCGCGCTCTTCGTCGACGGCGTCTGACCCGACACGATCTCGGTCACCGCGTGAATCCGGCCGTTGCGCGCACGGTCGGACAGCGCCCCGCGCAGCGCGGCGGCGACCATCTTCTTCGGCGTCCGCTGGCTGTAGTCGCGCGGCTTGGGGCCGTGCACGACGCCACCGCCGGTGAACTGCGGCGCTCGCGTCGACCCCTGGCGAGCGCGCCCCGTGCCCTTCTGGCGGTACGGCTTGCGGCCGCCGCCGCGGACCTCGCCGCGCGTCTTGGTGGAATGCGTGCCCTGGCGGGCGGCCGCACGCTGGGCCGTCACCACCTGATGCATCAGGGCGATGTTGGCCGGCGCGTCGAACAGCTCGGCGGGCAGTTCCACCGTGCCGTCCTTCTTGCCGCCGGGCGCGAGGACGTCAATCTTCAGAGCCGCTCCGCCCGTCTTGCTCCTTGCGTCCGCAGTCACTTCTCACTCCTCTTGATCGCGCTGCGGACCATGACCAGTCCCCCTGTGCGTCCGGGGATGGCGCCCTTGATCAGCAGCACACCGTTCTCGGCATCGACCTTGTGCACCATCAGGTTCTGCGTCGTGACGCGCTCGTTGCCCATCCGACCGGCCATGCGGGTGCCCTTGAAAACCCTGGCAGGAGTTGCACATCCGCCGATCGAGCCCGGCCGCCGGTGTACCGCCTGCGCGCCGTGGCTGGCGCCCTGGCCCCGGAACCCGTGGCGCTTCATCGTGCCGGCGGTGCCCTTGCCCTTCGAGGTTCCGGTCACGTCGACGTAGCTGCCGTCACTGAAGATCTCGGCGGTCACCTCTTGGCCCACTTCGTACTGCGCCGCCGCGTCGGGATCGTCGAGCCGCAACTCGGCCAGATGGCGGCGCGGGTTCACGCCCGCCGCCGCGTACTGGCCGCCCAACGGCTTGTTCACCTTGCGCGGGCTGATTTCGCCGTAGGCCAGCTGCACAGCGCTGTAGCCGTCGCGCTCCGGGGTGCGGATGCGCGTGACGACGTTCGGTCCCGCCTTGACCACCGTCACCGGCACGACGCGGTTGTTCTCGTCGAACACCTGCGTCATGCCCAGCTTGGTGCCCAGAATCCCTCTTCTCGCCATGAATGTCTGGTCTCCTACTGGATGTTCACGTCGACGCTGGCCGGCAGGTCGATGCGCATCAGCGCGTCCACCGTTTTCGGCGTCGGGTCGAGGATGTCGATCAGCCGCTTGTGGGTGCGCATCTCGAAGTGCTCCCGCGAGTCCTTGTACTTGTGCGGGGA
>DASWBF010000386.1:0-2755 GCA_036390735.1 Mycobacterium sp.
GCCGGATCGGTTCGGGTACTTCGCGACCCTGCCACTGCCCGACGTGGCGGCCGCCGTCGACGAGGCAGTGCGCGCACTCGACGAGGACGGCGCGTCGGGGGTGCTGATGTTGAGCAACCACGCCGGCCTCTACCAGGGCGACACCATGCTCGACCCGCTTTACGAAGAGCTCAACAGCAGGCGCGCGGTGGTGTTCGTCCATCCGGCCGAACCGGGCGCCGGCAACCCGCTGCCGCAGATTCAGACCTCACAGCTGGAATTCGGCTTCGACGCGACCCGCGCAGTGGCCAACCTCCTGATCAACGGAGTGCCGCAACGGTTTCCGGCGATCCGGTTCGTGCTCACCCACAGCGGCAGCTGCGTGCCGTCCGTGGCGCACAAGCTGATCAACCGCAAACCCATGGTCGCCGCCTACACCGCGTACGTCCGCGAGCACGGAACGCCACCTCCGGTCGATGAGCTCCTCGATCAGCTCAGCGCTGCGGAAAATGCGGCGCGACAACAGATCGCCGGGCTGTACTTCGACACGGCGCTGTCGACGGCCGCGCGGGTGCTGGACGCGTTGGCGGCGCTGGTGCCGACGTCACACATCCTGCTGGGCACCGACTTTCCTTTCGGCCAGGAGATCGGACTGCGCTACACGCTCCGCAGTATCGAACGCTACCGCGGATTCGACGACGACGATCGTGCCGCGATTCTGCGGACGAACGCTAGAGATCTGCTAGCGCACGGTACGCCCGCCACACCTTAGCGATCCCGTACTCGGCCACCAGCAATAGCACCGCGTTCACCTGCTCACGGCCCGCACCGGCGCGCATCGCCAAATCGACATGCAGAGCGAAGGATTCGTCGAGCGTTTGGTTGGCGGGGTGAAGCGATCGCCGATGGAGCCGATCACCACGATGCGGCCCTTGGCCTGCCGCAGCAGCGGCAGAAACGCCTGGGTGACCGCGACCTGGCCGATCACGTTGACCTCGAACTGAAGACGCAGCGCGTCCAGCGGTACCAGTTCCATCGGAGACGTCACACCGATACCGGCGTTGTCGACCAAGCCGTCCAGACCAGACGGGCCGACGTGGTCGGTGACGGTCACGACGCCCGCGTCGATCTGATCGGTGGCGGTGACGTCCATCAGCACGGGCGTCACGCGGGCACCGGATTCTCCCGCCGCCTCTCGCAACGAGTCGCCGTCAACGTGCCGGCGCACTCCCGCGAAGACGTGCCAGCCGGCCTCGGCGAGACGCACCGCCGTGGCCCGCCCGATGCCGGTCGAGGCACCGGTGACCACCACGTGTGGATGTGTGCAATTCATGATTCCTCCAGGATGGATACGGATGGGATCAACCAGCGCCGCAGGTGCGATCGGAGTTCAGTTGGCGCCCAACGGTCTTCGCGTAGCGCAAGGTACCCGTCGGGTCGGATGAGCAGCATGGCTTCCTTCTCGATGCGGTACTTGCGTCGCAACGTGTCAGCGACGTCGACGAAAAACGTCGCAGCAAGATCTACACGCGGCGATGTGGCGGGCAGCACGACGTAGTCGGGAACCATGGGGAATTGGGATGTCACACACCGAATCTGCTCGTAGCGTGCCGCCAAATCCGCTGCCTACCCCACCAGTAACAGGGAGAACTCATCCTCTCGGATCACATCGAAGAGCCTCCTGACAGGATCGACTGGTCGGCCGTTCTGGTACTGCCGCAGCGGCGCATCGAGGGCGCGGTCGCCGGTCGCCGGTCGGCCAGCACCCGCGCCTGGCTGGCGGTAGGAGATGTCCAGTTGAGACAACGCATGCTCGACGGCGGTCCGAACCCGTGCCCGGCGTAATACCAGCGGTGCGAGATGGCGGCGGGCCATCACGGCAAGCGGACGGCGCAGCAGCGTCAACCGGGTCGCGCGCGTAGTGCCCTTGACAATGCGCCTAGCGGCGGGCCGTCGCTCGGCGGCGTAGGTGTCGAGCAGGCTCGCAGACGAGCTGCCGTTGATCACCGCGGCCAGTTTCCACGCCAGGTTGAACGAGTCCTGCACCCCGATGTTGAGGCCCTGCGCGCCCATTACCGAGTTGACGTGCGCGGCATCACCGGCCAGGAATATCCGCCCAACGGACTGCTTTTCGACGGTTCTCTGGTTGATGACGAAGCGTGACCTGTCACCGATCTTCACTACACGGGCACCGCGCGGACCGCGGATGTCGACGGCGTCCTGCACCTCGGCCAGCGTCACGTCGCCGACCGGCGCAGGCCTGGTGTTGTAGGCGATGGCCACCCGGTGCCAACCACCGGCCATCGGGAAGTACGCGATGAAGTTGCCGCGGTTGAGGTAGGCGAACAGCTCGTCCATCGGCAGTGTCCAGTCGACCCGGATGTCGGCGACCGTGAACTCCTCGCGGAACTTCCCACCCTCGAACTGCAACCCCAGCTGGTGACGGAACGTACTGTGCGCACCGTCGGCGGCGATCAGCCAATCGGCTCCGACCCGTTCGGTGCGCCCGTCGCCGCGCAAGACCGCGTCGACGCCGTCGGCGTCCTGCGTGAAGCTGACGAGCTCCACCCCGTGCTCGACGCACCCGCCGAGTTCCTCCAATCGATCACGCAGGATCTCCTCAGTCAGGTTCTGCGGCAGCATCAGTAGATACGGGTACGACGTGTCCAGCCTTCCGAGGTCGAATTCGGCGATGCGATGTTCCTCGGAGAGGATGTTGAACTTGCGCACCGGCAGGCCTCGGGCGACGGTCTGGTCGATCACCCCAAGGCGCTCG
>DASWBF010000387.1:0-1902 GCA_036390735.1 Mycobacterium sp.
CGATGCAAAACGAGTTGCGGTGCAACGCGTCTCGCAGGCAGGCGGGAACGGCGCACTCGCCGAAGGAGTCGAGTGGTTCGGGGTTGGACGCGATGTAGGCCGCTTGGCTCAGTTTCCGAGCGAGGCGGCGATGGTCGTGAACGACGCACAGTCGTCGGCGCGCACGAATCCGGCCGCAACCGGCGACATCGCAGGGCGCTGTGGGTATGCCTCTGCTGGGGCCGTTCGATTCCGGTCCGATACGGATGATCTCCTCGATCGACACGCCTCGAACGCGTGCTTGACGCTGGCAGGTCGCGCATACCTGGCCGTCGCTACCGGGCGCGATGCGATGGCATCCCAGCGATGGGCATCGGTGGTTGCGGAACATCGGGCCGGGTTCAAGCCACAGCGAGACATGCTCGGGATTCCAGCCGACGGCTTCGACGAACGTCGGCGTCAGCAACGCTGCGAGCTGGTCAGCGCGGGTGGCGGACGGCACGGACGGTGTCTGCGCCGGCGCCAACAACTCCAATGCGGTCACTGCGTGGCCTTCCAGGTGTCGATGCGTGGACTGGGGACTCGTTCGACGGCGGCCCGCAAGCGAGAGGCGGCAGGATGCGTGTAAACAGCGGTGGTGGCGGGGCTGGCGTGCCCGGCGAGCGCTTGGGCTTCGTCGAGTGTGCCGCCGTGATCGATGACGTTGCTGAGCATTGTGTGACGAAGCATGTGCGGGTGAACGTTGCGGTCGAGACCCGCTCGCCGGACCAGGGCTTTGAAGATCTCGTTGATCAGTCCTGGCCGCGGGCCCGAACCGGTGTGTGGCCCGGTAAGAGTAATGAGCACGAAGTCGCAGGCGGCCGCGCCGGGTATCGTGTCACGCTCGGCGAACCAATCATCGAACAGCCGTACCACCATTGGGTCGCAAGGCAATTCACGGGCGTGCCGCGATTTGGCTGCAGCGCGGTTGGGATTGAGTCGCTTGACGACGTGCACGTGCGGACCGTCGTGACGACAGCCAGCACGCTGGCCGTGCATCAGGTGAAGATCTTCCAGGCGCAGTCCCGCGATCTCGCCGCGGCGCATTCCAGCGCGAACGGCCAAGACGACGATCAGCCGGTCACGGGCGCTGCGGCACGCGCGCAGCAGCGCAATCGTCTCGGCTTCAGTTGCACGCTTGGTTCCCTTGTCGCCGAGAGGTATTCGATGGTGAGGACTCATCCGATATCGCAGCGTGGCGCTTTCGCCGCGGACGTCGTCAGGCAGGTCACGATCGTCGACGATCCTGTACAGCGCATCGAGTGTGCTTGCCGGAACCGCCCGCGTTGCGACCAGATGTTTGTAGAACTCGCGGACAGCGGCCAGAACGGTGTTGATCCGCGAATCGCCGCGCACATCCGGCAGGCCCGGCCCGACCATGGCGTCCGCCGTGGTGTCGTAGCGGCGAAGCCAGAACATGAACCGGCCGAGGAATCGCGCCGCGGTTGCGACGCTGCGGTCCGTCGCCGAGCACCAGGTCAGAAACAGCGCTATCGCTCCGGCGTAACTCTCGGTCGTGCCTTCCGCGCCACCCCGGGCAAGGTGCTGGAACAGGAACTCGTCGCAGTGCTTCACCCGCAGATAGTCGGCGCCCAGCACGGTGTAATAGCGGTCGCCGGTCGGAAGCTGCACCAGGAACCGCCGGTACGGGGCAGCGCCGGGTCGTGTATCGAGTTTGAACGCCGACCAAGCCGGATCCATCGGCACTCCCCACCGATCTGCGGGACGCTGTCGAGCTTCAACGCTAACCGCAGCATCGCCAGGACGAGGTGCACGACACACTCCGACGTGTCCAACACGCCGACGGAAGATGTCGTACACGATGCGCCCGAACTGTCAACCACGACAGTCCCCGACACCACTACCTACCCGACGGAACCCTCG
>DASWBF010000388.1:0-23448 GCA_036390735.1 Mycobacterium sp.
CGCCGCAGCAGCTCGGAGGCGCGAACGAGGATACGCCGAGGATCGCCGCCGAGGCCGACGTTCCCGTCGGCGAGCAACACCGTATGCCAGCGGCCAGTGCCGGGCAGCGGGTCGAACACGTCGCGGTGCAACGCTGGCGCGCCGCTGCGCCGCGCCAGCTGCACCGCGGTGGCCGACTGGTCCACGCCCAGCGCCGGGATGCCACGTCGGATGAGGTGCGCAACCAATCGTCCCGGGCCACAAGCCAAGTCGATTGTCGGGCCGTCGCACATGCCCACGACGGCTCGGTCGAACACGTCGTCGGCGCCCCGCCCGCCGAGCCAGCTGCGCACCGGCAGGGGGTGCACGCGGCCGTCGTCGTGGCGCAGCCAACATCGTTTGCCGGTCAGCGCTTGCTCATACAGGTCGCCCAGCACGTCATACCCCCAGAGTTGTGCGCGCGAATCGCGAGCCCGAAGGGCTCACGTCGCGCACCGCGGCCACGTCCTCGATGGTGTCGACGTCGCGCAGTTCGTCGACAAGCACCACGTTGATTCCGGTGTCGCGCAACGCCCGAAGCGTTACAGCGCCGGTGTCGCCTTGCGACATCGGTACCGCCCGCAACACGTCGGCGTGGGTGGGCGAATGCAGACCCAGCACCCACCACCCGCCGTCGCTGGCCATGCCCAGCACCGCCGGTGAGGCTAGCAGGGCGTCGCAACACCGGGTGAGCAACGCCGCGGTGACTTGCGGGGTGTCCATGCCGATCTGCAGTACCGGGTGCGGACCCGCCACGGCGGCGGTGTCCGCGTGGGCGTTGGCCAGCCGATCGGCGAAATCCATTCCACGTTGCGGGATTACGAAATAATCGGCGAGTCGCTCGCGGATTTCGTCGGACCTGCTGGCGGCGTCCAGATCACCAGTCAGGGCGACCACACGGGCGGTCACCGGTGCGGCAGCCACCGCGTCGAGGGTGTCCAATAACGCCGCCGCGGCGATGTCCGCCGCCACCTCAGGACCCACCGCTGCGGCCAGCCGCGTCTTCGCGACGCCGGGGACCGGCGCTTTGGCGACCACCAGCACGGTCACCGGCACGGTCATGAAATCGCCCGCCAGAAGTCGACGGCCGCGACCAGGCTTCCTCTCGCGGAGCCGCTGACTTTCGACTTTCCGCCCGTGCGGGGACCGTACCCCACGTCGCGTTCCACCACCGTCCATCCCGCCGCGGCCGCCCGTACCAGTAGTTCTACCGGGTACCCCGAACGGCGGTCCTCGACGCCCAGCCTCAGCAGGGCGTCACGGCGCGCGACCCGCATCGGCGCGATGTCGTGCACCGAAAGGCGGTGCCGGGTGCGCAGCCGCCAGCTCACCGCCGCGGTGCCCAGCCGCGCGTGCCACGGCCAGTGCAGCCCGCGGACCGGGCGTCGCCGGCCGGTCACCATGTCGGCCCCGCGTTCCAGTTCGGCGACCATCAGCGGCAGCTCGGCGGGGTCCAGCGACCCGTCGGCGTCGAGCACCGCCACGATCGGCGTGGTCGCCGCGACGACGCCGGCGTGCACGGCCGACCCGTAGCCGGGCCTTTGCTCGGTGACCACCTGCGCTCCGTGCCTGCGTGCGAGACCCGCGGTGTCGTCGTCGCTGTTGTTGTCGACGACGAGCGCCCGATACCCGGGAGGAATCTTCGCCAGTACCCCCGGCAGTGACGCCGCCTCGTTCAAACAAGGCAGCACAACCGTCACCGAGCAGTTGGGCATGTGTTTGAAGGTTAGTCAGTGAGCCACCGCGGGGTCTGCGGGTTCAGTGACAAATCGGTGACGTCGCCGCTGGTCGCACGGTAGTCAGGCTAACCTCGGGGCTGTGAACGCACGAGTCCTGATCGCCGACGACGACGAGGTGGTCCGTGACGTCGTCCGCCGATACCTCGAGCGGGACGGCCTCGACGTAACGGTGGCCGGTGACGGCGCGGAGGCGTTGCGGGTGCTGGGCGCCGAGCCCATCGACGTCGCCGTGCTGGACGTGATGATGCCGGGGCCCAACGGGCTGACCCTGTGCCGGACGCTGCGCAGCGGCGGCGGCTACCCTGTCCCGGTGATTTTGCTGACCGCGCTGAGCGAGGAGGAGGACCGCATCGCCGGGCTGGAGGCTGGCGCCGACGACTACGTGACCAAACCGTTCAGTCCCCGCGAGCTCGCGCTGCGGGTGCGGTCCGTGCTGCGGCGGTCCTCTTCGGGCGCCTCGGCGCTGCCGGTGGAAGTCGCCGCAGAGGGGCTGAAGATGTTGACGGCGTCGCGCTCGGCGTATCTCGACGAGCGAAAAATCAGCCTGACGAATCGTGAATTCGATTTGTTGCTGTTCTTCCTGACTCACACCGATACGGTGTTCACCCGTGAGGAGCTCTTGAAGCTGGTGTGGCGATGGGAGTTCGGCGACCTGTCGACCGTGACCGTGCACGTGAAGCGACTGCGCACTAAACTTGGTGACCGTCACCGCATTCAGACCGTGTGGGGGCGCGGCTACATGTGGGGCGAACCGCATGACGGCACATGACCTGCTCAGGATCGCCGCGTGGGCACTGGGGTGCACCGTGCCCGTGGTGCTGTTTGGCTGGCTGATCATCCGACTGGCGCGGTCGTGGTCGCTGACCGTCAGCATGGTGGTGCTAGTGCTGATTCCGACGTTGGCGACGCTCGCCGGGGTGCTTGGGGCGTCGGGCTTCATGTTCACGCACACGTTCCGGTACGTCGCCGTTATTCTGGTGATCGTCGCTGTCGTCACCATCCCCGCCGCGGTGATACTGGCCCGATTCCAGGCGCGAAGAATGGTGTGGGAGAACCAGATTCGGGATGCAGAGCGTGCATCGGAGGAATCCCGGCGGCAGCTGGTCGCGTTCGTCAGCCACGACCTGCGCACTCCAATGGCCGGCATCCGCGCAGTGGCAGAGGCGATGGCCGACGGCGTCGTGCCGGAACGCGAGGTCCGTCAGCACGCGAAACACATTGAGCAGGAATCGGTTCGGTTGACCGAAATGGTGAACGACCTGTTCGAGATGTCGAAGATCAACGCGGGTGCGGTGGAATTGCCGCAGGAGAAGGTGGCGCTGGACGAGGTCGTCGACGACGTGCTCGCCGCACACAAGATCGCCGCAGAGCACGCTGGCGTGGCGCTGCAGGCCACGCTGCCTGCCGAGCCAGTGCAGGTGATCGGCAGCGATCGCGCGCTGATGCGTGTGCTGTCGAACCTGGTGGCGAATGCGATTGCGCACACGCCGTCGGGGGGAACGGTGACGCTGACGCTCGGGGCCGACGAGAACGGTGCGTTCGCCCAGGTGGACGACACCGGCGTGGGCATCGACGAGAAGGACCTGCCGAAGGTGTTCGACGTGGCCTACCGCGGCTCCAACAGTCGCGTGCACGGAAGCGACCCGGCGCTGCCCAGCGGTTCGGGCCTGGGGTTGGCGATCGCCGCGGGCCTGGTGCAGGCCCACCACGGCACGCTGTCGGCCCACAACCTGGGCACCGGCGCCCGGTTCGAGGTGAGGTTGCCGCTCGCCGACTGACGCTTGTTTTTGAGTGATCTTTCTACTAACGTCGTTAACCATGGCGAAAACAGGGTTGCGCAAGTTCAAGTTCGAGCGGCAGGTCGGCCGGGCGGTGGTGAATCCGCTGGTCGCGGCGCTGGACCGGCGCGGAATACGGTCCAAGCTGGTGGTCGAGCTGGAGACCACGGGCCGGAAATCGGGCGAGCCGCGGCACGTGCCGCTCACCGGCAGCGCTGACGAGGGCGGCGTCTGGGTGATCTCGCAACACGGACATCGCGCGGGGTGGGCGCACAACATCAGCGCCGATCCCCGGGTGCGGGTCCGGGTGAACGGCCGCTGGCGCACCGGCACCGCGGCGTTCCGGCCGGACGACGACGTCCGCGCACGGGCCCGCAGCTTCGGCAGCGGGAAGGTCTCCGGCACGGCGGCAGCGCTCGCGATGCGCGCGATGGAGAGCGATCCGATCTCGGTGCGGATCACCTACACCGGCTAAGGCCTCTCGGAGGCCTGTGCAAAGCGCACGATCTCGGCGACGACCTCTGGGCCGTCGAGCAGCTCGGGATCGTTGTGGTCGGCGCCCGGCACCAGCACGAACCGCTTCGGCTCGGGCGCCGCGTCGTAGAGCCGCCGGCTGAGTTCGGCCGGCACGATCGAGTCGCGCTCGCCGGCGATGACCAGCAGTGGCGCGCCGAGGTTTTCGATGCGGTCGATCGACGGGTAGCGATCGCTCAGTAGTTGCGCGACGGGCAGCCGCGGGTAGTGCAGCCGGCCGACATCCGTCAACGAGGTGAACGGCGACCGCAGCATCAGCGCCGACGGCGGATGCTCGACGGCGAGGCGCAACGCGACTGCGGCGCCCAGCGATTCGCCCAGGTATGCAATGCGGTCGCTATGCGCATCGAGCCAGGTGCGTGCCGCCCGCGCGTCGGCAGCCAAGCCGTCTTCCGAGGGCCGTCCCGGATTGCCGGCGTACCCGCGATAGTCAAACAGCAACACCGACAAGCCATTTCGCACCAATGCGGCGGCCAGCGGCGCTCGCATGCATCGGTCCCCCGCATTGCCGTTGCACATCAACACCGCCGAGTGCCCGTCGGCCGGGAAGAACCATGCGCCGAGCCGCAGCCCGTCGTCGGTGTGCAGCACGACGTCTTGGCCGCCGCGCAACACCGTCGCCGCCGACCGCACTGACCCCGGCGAAGGGAAGTAGATCAGCCGGCGCTGCAGCGCGCCGATGAGCCGCCGAGGCGGTAACCACCGCGGACTTTTTCGAGTAGAGGCCACGTGGAATACCGTTTCGGTGCAATCAGTTGCGCAGCGGGGCGGTCGCGAACTCGCGGAGGCCGGCCTCAGGGCGGATGCGTGCGGTGAACCCCAGGATCTCACGCGCACGGGCGGCGTCGGCGACGATATGGCGGACATCGCCGCTGCGGTAGTAGCCGGTGACCTGTGGCGACGGGCCGCCGCTGGCCTCCGACAACTGTGCGGCTACCTCGTGGATCGAGATCGGTTGTCCGGAACACACATTCGCGGCCAAGAACCGCTCCGACCCGACACGGTTGACGGCAGCCACGTTCGCCGCCGCGACGTCGTCGACATGCACGAAGTCGCGCATCTGGCCACCGTCCTCGAAAACCTGTGGCGGCTCGCCTTTTTCGAGCGCAGACCGGAAGATCGCGGCGACCCCCGAGTACGGCGTGTCCCGCGGCATGCCGGGGCCGTAGACGTTGTGGTAGCGCAACGCGATGACGGACCCGTCGACGGCGTCGCTCCAGGCCAGCCCGTAGTGCTCCTGCGCTGTCTTGCTGGCGGCGTACAGGCTCCTCGGGCGCAGCGGCGCGTCCTCGTCGACCAGCCGCCACGACAGCTCCTCACCACCGAGAGGGCAGCGGTGCTCGAACACGCCCGCGTCCAGGTCCTCACGTCGGCGCGGCAGCGGATCGACGTGGCCGTGAACGGGACAGTCGTAGCGGCCCTGCCCGTAGACCACCATCGACGACGCCAACACCAGACGCCGAATGCCGGCTGCATACATCTGCGCCAACAACACCGTGGTCGCGTAGTCGTTGTGGCTGCCGTACTCCGGAGCGTCGGCGGCGTCCACGCCGGCGCCCACCATCGCGGCCTGGTGGCACACGACGTCGACACCGGACAGCAGCGGCGCCAGCGCGTCGGCGTCGCGAACGTCGATGCGCAGGCAGCCTTCAGGCGACGCACTACCCGGACCGTGGGCTGCCGGCAGCATCACGTCGACGCCGACGACATCATGTCCGCCCGCCGCCAGGGCCGCCGCCACCCGGGCGCCGATGAACCCGGCCGCGCCGGTGAGCAGCACCCTCACGGCAACTCGAACGGCAGCTGGACGCCCTCGTGGGCCAGGCAGTGCGTGCAGGTCCGTTCGCTCTCCACCGCGCGCAGCGCGTCGAGCACCACCTTCTTGAACGGACCGAGATTGCGCTCGAACTCGGCGAACACGTCGACGGCCCGCACACCCGACCCGACGTCGATACCCGCGTCCAGGTCAGTCACCAACGCAATTGCGGCATAACACATTTCGAGTTCACGGGCCAACACCGACTCCGGATAGCCGGTCATGTTGATCAACGTGAAGCCCTGGCTCGCGAACCACCGGCTCTCGGCGCGGGTGGAAAACCGCGGCCCTTGGATGACCACCATCGTGCCGCCGTCGACAATGCCGGGCCCCAAAGCGGCCTGGCGCAGCGTCGGGCAGTACGGGTCGGCGAAGGCGACGTGGATGCCGCCGGAGTCGAAGTAGGTGTCGTCGCGCCCGGAGGTGCGGTCGACGAGCTGGTCGGGCACCACCGTGGCGCCCGGCCCGAGCTCGCGCGTGAGACTGCCGACCGCGCACGGCCCGAAGATGCGCCGCACGCCGAGCGCCCGCAGCGCCCACATGTTCGCGCGGTACGGCACCGCGTGCGGGGAGAACTGGTGACGCACGCCGTGGCGCGGCAAGAACGCGACCTCGTGATCGCCGACCAGCCCGACTGTGATTGGCCCGCTGGGCGGCCCATACGGAGTTTCGACCTCGACGCTGCGCACGCCCTCGTCTAAAAACGTGTAGAAGCCGCTGCCACCGATCACTCCCAACATTCGCCCATTGAAACAGCATGCAACGATCGACAATGTGGCGAGCGTGACGCAGTGGATCGAGGGCGCCCGCCCCCGCACGTTGCCGAACGCCGTCGCGCCGGTGATCGCAGGCACCGGCGCGGCCGCGTGGCTGCACGCCGCAGTGTGGTGGAAGGCGCTGCTCGCGTTGGTGGTCGCGGTCGCGATGATCGTCGGCGTCAACTTCGCCAACGACTACTCCGACGGCATCCGCGGCACCGACGACGAGCGGGCCGGCCCGCTGCGTCTGGTCGGATCACGGCTAGCCACACCGCGATCCGTGCTCGCCGCCGCGGCGGTGAGCCTGGGCGTGGCGGCAGCGGGCGGTGTGGTGCTGGCCGTGGCGAGCGCGCCGTGGCTGATCGCCGTCGGCGCGGTGTGCATCGCCGGTGCGTGGCTGTACACCGGCGGGTCGCGGCCCTACGGGTACCGCGGCCTCGGTGAAGTCGCGGTGTTCGTGTTCTTCGGGTTGGTCGCGGTGCTCGGCACGCAGTACGTGCAGGCGCTGCGGGTCGACTGGGTGGGCGCGGTGCTGGCGGTGGCGACGGGCTCGCTGTCGTCGGCGGTGCTCGTCGCGAACAACCTGCGCGACATCCCGACCGATGCCCGCAGCGGCAAGGTGACGCTGGCGGTCCGGCTCGGCGACGCGCGCACCCGGCTGCTGTATCAGGGCCTGTTGGGCGTCGCGGCGCTGGGCACGCTGGCACTGATCGCGGCAACCCCTTGGGCCGCAATCGGTTTCGTCGCAATGCCGTTGGCCTTGCGCGCTGCGGCGCCGGTGCGCCGCGGCCAAGGTGGGCGCGAGCTGATCCCGGTGCTGCGCGATACCGGGCTGACGATGCTGGTGTGGTCGGTGGCCGTCGCACTCGCGCTGGCGTTGGCGGCCTGACTCGACGTAGCGGCAACGAGTGTGCGGTTTCGTACGTCTAGTCGGGGGGTCGCGTACGAAACCGCACACTCGGGTTCTTGAGCGGCGGGCCTCAGTTCAGCGCGCCGGCGTACTTCGGGCAGAACGAGTCGACCGAGGCGGTGACGAACGCGGTGGCCTGACCCGAACTCAGGTCACTGTTGCCGACGATCTCGCGGCCGATCGAGTTCGGTGAATTGCCTTCCGACAGCAGCTGGCAGACGAGCTGAGCGTTCTTGACCGCAGCCTCAGGCGAGTCGTAACCGATTCCCGCCGCCTCGATGTCGTCGAAGAACTGGGCGTTGTCGCCGGTGAGTGCCGACGCCGTGGTTGCCGTGGCGACGGCGGCCAGCCCGAACCCGCCCGCGACGATGGCCGTGGCGATGACCTTGGTGAATCGGTGGATCATGGCGCTCCCTGTGTCGGTTTCGCTGATGTGACACCAGCGTCTACCGAGCGCCTTGGCGGATTCTTGGAAGATTCTTGGCGGCTACGTCTCACGAAAAACGCAACGTCTCACGAAAAACGCAACAGCCCCCGACCAGGCGGGGGCTGTTTCGTCTTCTCGGCCGAACAGCGATCAGCCGAACTTCAGCCACCAGTCGTGCAGCGCCACCATGTCCGGACCCTGGCCGTCGGCCAGCATCAGGTCCGCGTTGCGGGTCCAGAGCATGTCCGGGCCGCCCTTATACGTGCCGCACGCGACCTGACCCTCGACTTTGTCGGGGGTGGACGTGTAGTGCCACGTGGTCGGCGACGGGGTGTCGCTTCCCGGGCAGTTCTGCAGCTGGTCGTCCTCCTTGATCGCCGTCTCGAAGTGCCGGTCGAGCGTCGCCTGGTCGGGGAACAGCGAGTAGCGGGCAACCTCAGGTCCGCCCGGCTTGGTGTTCTTCTCGCAGTCGACGCTGGCAAGCGCATCGGTCACGGGGTCGATCGGCTTGCAGGCACCCGGCTCGTACCCGTCCGGAAGGATGCTCATCAGCCGGGCCGACGCGCCGGACTGTCCGGTTGTCGGCGGCGTCGTCCTGGTGGTCGTCGTGCGCGTCTTGGTATGCGTCGTGGTGGTCGGCGCCGAGGTCGTCGTCGTCGTGGTGGTGGTGTTCTCGTCGCTCTTCGTGAACTTCGGTATCAGCACCACGGCCAGCACGGCGAGTATGACCACGACCACAAACGCCACGATCGCGGCGATGATAGGCCCCCAGTTACGTTTGGGCGGCTGGGCCGAGGGCATCGGCCCCGACGGCGGCGGCTGCCACGGCGGGCCGCCCGATGGCGGTCCACCCGGCCCGGTGGGTCCGCCGGGTCCCCACCCGCCCGTGCCTCCCGTGCCCGGGGGCTGATAAGGCGGCTGGTAAGGCGGCTGGGAGGACGCGGCGACGTAGGGCGGCGACGTCGGCGGCGGGGTCGAACTCCCAGGCGGGGTGGACGACCCCGGCGGTGGAGTGGTGAAGCTCGGTGGCGGAGTGGTGAAGCTCGGCGGCGGGGGCGTCGCCCTAGGCGGGGGCGTCGAAAAGCTCGGCGGCGGAGTGGCGAAGCTTGCCGGCGTCGCCGACGGAGCGAGGGGGCCGGGCATGGTCGCGGCTTCGCTGCGGGCCAAGATCGTGTCCGCCTTGTCCTGATCGGGGCTCGCGAGCGCTTCGTGTGCGGCCGTCGCGAGGTCTCCCGCGGTGGCATACCGATCTTTCGGGTCTTTGGCCATGCCCCGGGAAACTACTTCATCGAACGCCGCCGGGATGCCTGGACGCGCCGCGCTGGGTTTTGGAATCGGCTGCATCATGTGCGCGGTGATCACCACGCTCACGCTGTCGGCCGGATATGGCTGCGCCCCGGTCAGGCATTCGTGCAGCACACACGCCAGCGCATAGATGTCCGCGCGGTACGTCACCTCCCCGTTGGTGAACCGCTCCGGCGCCATGTACGCATACGTCCCCACCGCAGTGCCCAGCTCGGTGAGCTTCTCGTCCGTCTTGGCGTTGGCGATCCCGAAATCCACCAAATACGCGAAGTCATCCCGGGTGATCAAAATGTTCTCCGGCTTGACGTCACGATGCACCAGGCCGCTCTCGTGCGCGGCGTCCAGCGCCGAAGCCACCTGGCGGATGATCGCCACCGCCCGCGCCGGCGTCAGCGGCCCGTACCGGACCAACATCTTGCGCAGGTCCGTACCGTCGATGAACCGCATGTCGACGTACAGGACACCGTCGATTTCGCCGTAGTCGTGAATCGGCACCACATGCGGCTCCTGCAACCGGCCCGCCGAATGTGCCTCGCGCTGTAGGCGTTTGCGGAACACCGGATCGTTCGACATGGTGGCCGGCAGTACCTTCAGTGCCACCGTGCGGTCCTTGCGGGTGTCTTCGGCCTCGTAGACCTCGCCCATCCCGCCCTTACCGAGCAACCGTCGCAAGTGATAATGACCGAAATCAGTACCCACCCGCGAGTCGGTGTCGCTCATTGGTCTCCTAACCCTCCCGCGGGCCCATCACGGGCCGCTGCCCACTGCGGGAGGGGGCACACCCCGCCGCAAGACGTCCACACCTCTTTGTGTTGCCGGGTACAACGTAATGCGTTTTCAACCGGATCACAGCGGAACCGTCCTACTGTGCCGCCGTTGCCGGCCCCTCAGTCAGTCGAGCACTTCGAAATCAGGATCGAACCGCCGTTGTTTTGAGCTAGAGGGCGTCCTTTTCGGCGTCCTCGATGGTCGCACCGAGCCCGCCGTGCCAGGTGGTGTCGCTCTGGGCGAGCGCCGCACATCCATCTGTTGCGTAGGCCGCCACCTGGCAATCGGTACCGCCGTACTGTTTGCAGTAGTCCGTCGCCGTGTTGGTGGCTTGATCCTGGCTGGTCGCGTTGTTCGACCAACCGAACGCTCCCGTCGCAGGCGAGAACACGATGACGACCCACATTCCGCTCGTATTGACCGGCGGTTGCGAGGTGGCCGTGGTCCTGGTTGTCGTCGTCCGCGTCCTAGTGGTCGTCGTGTCCTCAGACGGCGTCGTCGTATCAGTAGCGGCGTTGTTGTTTTTGTCGTCTGAGCCGCTCATCAACAACACGGCGGTGACCACGCCTATGAGAACAACGACGAACGCCGCGAGCGCGGCGATGATCGGCAGATAGTTGCGGCGTTTCGGCGGCGGAGCCGACGGCATCGGACCGGACGCTGAGGTCTGCCACGGCGGCGGACCGCCCGGTCCACCCGGACCGGAGGAAGCCGTGGTACCCGGCGGCTGGTAGGGCGGTTGTGAGGACGCGGCGACGTAGGGGGGCGGCGTCGACGGCGGCGGGGTTGAGGACCCAGGGGGCGGCGTCATGAACCTCGCCGGCGGCGGGGTTACCGACCCGGGCGGTGGTGTCGTAATCCCCGGCGGCGGAGTTATCAGACCAGGGAGGGTGGCCGCCGCGCTGCGGGACAGGATGTTGTCCGACGTGTCCCTGTCGGCGCTCGCGAGCGCGTCATGTGCCGCAGCCGCGAGATCACCCGCGGTGGCATACCGATCTTTCGGGTCCTTGGCCATGCCCCGGGAGATCACCGCATCGAACGCCTGCGGAACGCCCGGACGCACCGCACTCGGATGCGGAATCGGCTGCATCAGATGCGCGGTGATCAGCACGCTCACGCTGTCGGCCGGATAGGGCTGCACCCCGGTCAGGCACTCGTGCAGCACGCACGCCAGCGCGTAGATGTCGGCGCGGTACGTCACCTCCGAGTTCGAAAACCGCTCCGGCGCCATGTAGGCATACGTGCCCACCGCGGTGCCCAGCTCGGTGAGCTTCTCGTCGGTGGTGGCGTTGGCGATCCCGAAATCCACCAGGTACGCGAAGTCATCCCAGGTGATCAAAATGTTCTCCGGCTTGACGTCACGATGCACCAAACCGCTCTCGTGCGCCGCGTCCAACGCCGACGCGATCTGACGGATGATCGCCACCGCCCGCGCCGGCGTCAGCGGCCCGTACCGGACCAACACCTTGCGCAGATCCGTGCCGTCGATGAAACGCATGTCGACGTAAAGGACACCGTCGATTTCGCCGTAGTCGTGAATCGGCACCACATGCGGCTCCTGCAACCGGCCCGCCGAACGCGCCTCGCGCTCCAGGCGTTTGCGGAACACCGGATCGTGAGACATCGCCGGCGGCAGCAGCTTCAACGCCACCGTGCGGTCCTTGCGGGTGTCCTCGGCCTCGTAGACCTCGCCCATCCCGCCCTTACCGAGCACCCGTCGCAAGTGATAGTGACCGAAGTCGGTACCCGCCCGCGACTCGCTGTCACTCATTCGTCGTCTCAACCCTTCCGCAGACTCGCACCTTGCCCGTCACGCTAACGTCTCTTGAGTCAGATCACAGCCGATCCGACCCGTACCGCGGGATGGTCAGCGGTCCGCTTGGCGGCCTGTCAACACCGCTGGGGTGGATCTCGAACGTGAAGTCGTGGTCGCAGATTCGGACCCGGTCACCGTGGGCCAGCGAGGCACTCCCGCGAACGCGCTCGCCGGATACATAGACGCCGTTGGCCGACCTCAGGTCCGTGATCACGAAGCTGGTGCCGGTGTCGATGATGACGGCGTGGTGTCGGCTGACGCTGGCGTCGTCGATGACGATGTCGTTGTCGGACAGCCGGCCGATCCGAGTGGCGGTTGCGCCCAGCGGATGAGAGCGCCCGGACGGTTCGCGCAGGCGCGCAACCGCGTGCTGCTCACTGACTGCCGTGCGCTGACCGATGTTGATGATCGTCATTTCGGCAGTGGCCCTGGCGATCTTCTTGCTATCCAACTGCTCCTGCCGCAGGATCCGCTCGTACAGCGCCTGCACCGTCGGGCCGGGATCGATGCCAAGATCCTCGGCCAACGTCTCCTTGAGTCGGCGGTAGGTCTCGAGGGCGTCGGACTGGCGCTCGGTGAGGTAGTAGGCGGTGATCAGCTGCGCCCACAGCGGCTCGCGGTACGGGTGCTCGACGGTCAGCGCTTCGAGTTCGCCGATCACGGCATATGCACGGCCGCAGGCGATTTCGGCTTCCGCTAACGCGGTGTGCGCCTGCACCTTGTCCTCGATGAGCGCGGCGGCGAACGCGTCGACGAAATGCAAGTCGCGCAGATCGTCGAGCACCGGCCCACGCCACTCGGCCAACGCCGCTGTCAGGTGCCGGCTCGCCGCCTCGAACTTGCTCGCCGCGGCGGCCTGCACTCCGGAGTTCTTCTCCATGATGAATCTGCCGATGTCGCAAGCTGTTTCAGCGATGTTGAGCCGATATCCCGGCGGTGCGCTGACCAACACTGCGCGCGGGTCGACACCGGACTTGGCCAGCAGCCGGCGCAGGTTCGACACGTACGAGTGCAGGCTGGCCCGCGCCTCCGCCGGCGGCCACTGCTCCCACGCGGCGGTGATCAGCGCATCGATGCTCACCGGCCGGTTGCGGTTTATCACCAGCATGGCCAGCACCGCGCGCTGTTTCGGAGTGCCCAACGACACCGGCGTCCCGTCGACGGTCATCTGCAATGGACCCAGGACACCGAATCCCAGACCGGTCTGCGTCATGGCACCATCGTCCTCCGCTAATCGGGCGGTGTCTTCTCGCCACGCAGCCGCGCCTGCAACTGCTCTCGGTCACGGCGCCGGCGTTCGTCGAACGCGGCGACGCTCGCGGTGGCCCGCCGGCGCAGCGGAGCGAATGCCCAGATGCCCAGCGGCAGCGCGATCACGATCGCGAATGCGACTGCAATGTAGAGCGGAAAGTCGTGGACACCCGCGACGCGCGCGACACCGTAGATCAGCGCCGCCAGACCCGCGACGAGCAGCAGCCGGGCCAGCGCGTAGACCCCGACACCGCGCATCATGCTCGGACCGACTCCGTTTTGCGGCACCGTTGCTGTCTCCTCTTCGCGCAAGCGCTCATCGGCCTGAGCCTAACCACGCGCGTATATTCAAGCCAGGAGGTGTTCACGCTGCTTTTCCTGCTCGTCATCCTGCTCATCCTCGCCGGACTCATTTATGCCGGTTGGCGGGTGACGCATGCCGCACGTCACACTCAGCCCGGCACGCGCGTGATCGGCCCTGACGACGATCCCGATTTCCTGTGGCGGCTGGGCCGGGGCAACGACGATACGACCAAGCGCTAGAGGAACGCCTCGCGCCGGTTCGCGCCCGGAAAGCCGTCGGCCACAATGGCAGCCAGTTCGATCAGCGCGTCCCGTGTTTCGGGCCTCAGCCGATCGAGGTCGATTTCTGCGCCCGCTTCCAGATGAGGGTCGAACGGCACCAACCGCACGGCACGGCAGCGCCGGGAGAAGTGGTCGATCACCTTGTGCAGGTCGACCTTGCCCGAGCGCGGTCGCACCGCGTTGATCACCGCGATCGAGTTCCGCACCATGTCCTGGTGGCCGTGGGCGTCCAGCCAATCCAGCGTCGCCGACGCGCTGCGGGCACCGTCCACGGAGCCCGAGCTGATCACGACCAGCACGTCGGCCTTGGACAGCACGGCCGACATCGCCGAATGCATCAGGCCGGTGCCGCAGTCGGTGAGCACCAGGCTGTAGAAGCGTTCGAGGATGTCGAGCGTGCGGGTGTAGTCCGCGGAGCTGAACGCCTCCGAGACCGCGGGGTCGCTCTCCGACGCCAGCACCTCCAGCCTGCTGGGTCCTTGTGACGTGTAGCTCCTGATGTCGCTGTAGCGTTCGATCCCTTCGGCGTCGCGCAGCAGATGCCGCACGGTGGCCGGGGTCTCCAGCGGCACCTTCTGGCTCAGCGTGCCGCGGTCGGGGTTGGCATCGACAGCGACGACGCGGTCGCCGCGGATTGTCGCGAACATCCCGCCCAACGCGGCGGTGATCGTCGTCTTGCCGACGCCGCCCTTCAGCGACAGCAGCGCGATCCGGTAGCAGCCCTGCAGCGGCCGGTTGGCCTGCGCAACGAGGTTGTTGCGGTGCGCGGTCTTGGGGCTTTCGCCGAGGTTGACCGTCTTGAACGAGGCCAGATACAGCCACTTGCGCCAGCCGCCGGACGGCGGGGATGTCGTCTGGTGCAACAGGTCCGCGGTGGTCAGATCGTTGGAGGTGGGCGGCGGTGGCGGCGGTTGCCAGGTGGGCGGGGCGGGCTGCGGAAATCCGGTGGGCGGGGTGACGGCGGTCCACTCGGGCGGCGGTTGGCTGTGCCGGCCGTTGCTGCTGGGGTGGACGGGGCCTGTGGCCGGCTCGTTGAAGCGTTGCTGTGCGCGAAAGCCGCTGGTATCGAAGCCGTCAGGCACGCGCTGTCCCCCTTGGTTATTGGCTCTTCGCGCAAGCGCTCATCGCTGTTATTGGCTTACTCGGTCGACACTAGCGCAGTGGCTAGCCCAAGCCGGCATACGAATGCAGGCCCACGGTGACCAAATTGATGAAGAACAAGTTGAACACCATCGCGACGAAACCGACGACGTTGATCCACGCCGCTTTCTTGTCGCGCCAGCCCGCGGTGGAGCGGGCATGCAGGTACGCCGCGTACACGACCCACGCGATGAACGACACCGTCTCCTTGGGGTCCCAGCCCCAGTACCGACCCCAGGCCTCCTCGGCCCAGATCGCGCCGAAGATCACCCCGAAGCCGAACACCGGGAATGCGAAAATGGTTGTGCGGTAAGCGATCCGGTCGAGGGTCTGGGCGTCGGGCAGCTTCTGCATGATGCGGGCCAGTGTGCCCTCGGTGTCAGGCTGGCCGTATGTGGACATCTTCAGCAGGAACAGGATGCTGGCCACGCCAGCGACGAGGAACACCCCGGAGCCGAGGCTGACCACCGATACGTGGATCGGCAGCCAATACGATTGCAGCGCAGGCATCACGGGCGCGGCGGTGGCGTAAAGCCAGCGGCCCGAAATCGTCAGCAGGATCAGCACCGGCAGCAGCACGAACACCCACAGCGGGCGGTACTGCGGACGCCGTAACACGATGGCGGCGGCCACCAGCCCCGACAGGCATGTCAGGTTGATGAACTCGTACATGTTGCCCCACGGCGCCCGCATGGTGGCGAACCCGCGCAGCATGATGCAGGCGAGCAGCAGCCCGATGCCGACATACACCAGCGCGAGGCCGGCGCGGCCGACGCGTTCGTCGAACGGGCGCGCTGGCGCGTCGACGATTCCGGGGGCGGCGCTGTCGGCCCTGACGCCGGCCGCTCTGCTTAATGTCGCCGCCGCTGCGGCTCCGGCAAGTTCGCGTTGTTCGGCCTTGCGGCTGCGGTTGTAGGCCAACTCGATGGCCAGCAGCAGCAGGGCGCCGACCAGCACGAGGGTCGACGACGTGAACGCCCAGTCGGAGTAGGTGGCCAGTGTTGCGTCGACGTGCTCGGTATTCATCTGACCTTCTCTCGCGTCGGCTCAGCGACCCCGGCGTCGGCGTCGACCAGCCGCTTGACGAGCCGCTCGAATTCGTCGCCCCAGCCGGAGTTGTCGGTGCGGGCCAGGCCGCCCAGCTCGACGTGTACGGTACCGGCCGGCTGCGGGGTGATCCGGACCCAGATCCGTCGTCGTCGGATCACCAGCGACACCAGCAGCCCGGCCATCATCATCAGCGCGAACACCAAAACCCAGGTCTGGCCCGGGTCGTGGGAGACCTGGAGGTTCACGAACGGGACCGCACCGTCGAAGCGCACCAGCGTGCCGTCGTCGAGCCGGACCTGCTCGCCCGCGCGCAGGTTGACCCGCGCGGCCTTGGTGAGCCGGCCTTGGTGCATCAGACTCGGGTCGAGCGTGAACAGCGATTGCGGCTTACCGGTGTCCAGGCCGGCGTCGCCCCGGTAGACGTCGACGGCGACGGCGGGGTTGTTCAGTGTGGGAAAGCTCGACGACAGCAGCGCTCCGTCGAGCTGCTCGGTGGGCGCGAAGAGTCCCTGGATCGCGATCTGGTTCTTGCGGCGCTCGCCGGGGTCGGGATACATGCCTGCGGGCGGGTCGAACCGCATGACGCCCGACGACAGCAGCGTGCGCGGATCGTCGGGGCGCCACTGGATGGTCTGCGTGCGAGTCTGCCCGTCCGGGAACGTCACCGTGAACGTCGGCGCATAGCCGTGACCCTGCAGGTAGATCCGGTCACCGCCGATGCGCAGCGGGTGGTTGACCTCAAGCCGGTACGGCCGCCACGTGTCTGTGTTCAGCTCGGCGCCGGCCTGGTAGTCGATGCTCGCGGCGAACGAGGTGGCCTGCCCCGACGGAAGGTAGTGCGCCTGAAAGTCGTTGACACGCAGGCAGATCGGGTTCAGCTTGGTGCCGTCGACGGTGTTGCCGGCGCGGAACGAGTCGAACGCCGCCGGTGACGCCGAGCAGAAGCCCGGACCGCCGTCGGCGATAACGATGACGTTTCCCTCGTAGCCGAACAGCTTTCCCACTGCAACGGCGACCAGCAGGCCCAGCAGTGAGAAGTGGAACACCAGGTTGCCGAACTCGCGCAGGTAGCCCTTCTCCGCGGAAACCTCTGTGGCGTAGCCGTTTTGACGGGCGACGCGACGCCAGCCCTTCAGCCGGTCGTCGATGGTGTCGGCGAGTACGGTTGCGTCGGCATTGACCTGACGTTCGGTGTGTTTGGGAAGTCGGGACAGGTTGCGCGGCGCCGGCACGGGCGTCACGCGCAGGTTCTTGATGTGGTCGACCATCCGGGGCGCCAGGCATCCGACCAATGACACGAACAGCAACACGTAGATGGACGTGAACCAGAAGCTGGAGAACACGTCGAACGCCTGCAGCCGGTCCAGCCATGGGCCGATCCTCGGGTGCTCGGCGATGTACTCAGCGACCTTGGCCTCGTTGAGGTTTCGCTGAGGCAGCAGCGCACCGGGGATCGCGCCCAGCGCGAGCAGGAACAGCAGTGCCAGCGCGGTGCCCATCGACGTCAGCGCCCGCCAGGTGTTGCGAACCCATGCGACGACGCGCCTCACAGCGGCAGCCTCACGTCGGAGACGAACGCGTCGCGCACCCACGAGACGAAGTCGTTCCACACCCCGGTGACCAGCGCGAGACCGACCACGATCAGCAGCACGCCGCCGAAGATCTGGATCGCGCGGGTGTGGCGGCGCAGCCAGCCGAGCCCGTGCACGGCGCCGGCCGACCCGAACGCCAGCAGCACGAACGGGATGCCCAGACCGAGGCAGTACGCGATCACCAACAGCACACCGCGCGCGACGCTGGCGCCGTCGGTGGCCGACGCGACCGCGATGACACCGGTCAGCGTCGGCCCCAGACACGGTGTCCAGCCGAGCGCGAACACCGCACCGAGCAGCGGCGCGCCGGCCAGCGTCGACACCTGACGCGGCGTGAACCTGGCCTGCCGCTGCAGCGCCGGGATGAAGCCGACGAACACCAGTCCCATCACGATCGTCAGCACGCCGCCGATGCGTTGCAGCAGAAGCTGATTGGTGATCAGCGTCGTCGTCATCCCCAGCACCGCTACCGTGCCGAGCACGAACACCGCGGTGAACCCGGCCACGAACAGCGTCGCCGAGCCCACCATCCGCCACCGCGCGGTCCTTACGCCCACCTGCCCGGGTTGCTCGTCGGCGCCGACCGGTGCCGTTTCGTCGTCTCCGCCGACCGGTGTCGTTTCGTCGTCTCCGCCGACCGGTGCCGTTTCGTCGTCTCCGCCGAGCGGTGCCGTTTCGTCGTCTCCGCCGACGACGGCCGCCAGATACGACAGGTAGCCCGGCACCAGAGGCACCACGCACGGCGACGCGAACGACACCAGCCCGGCGAGCACAGAGATGCCGATCGCGACGAGGAGCGGTCCGGCGGCGGCGAGTTCGGCGAAACCTGTCACTGCGCTTGGGGTTTCGTGGGCTGCTCGGCCGCGATCCGCTGCACCACTGGCGTGAGGTCTTCGGCCAGCAGTTCACGCAGGAACACCGCGGCGACGCGGTGCTGCCGGTCCAGCACGAGCGTGGACGGGATCACCGTGGTGGGGAACTTGCCGCCGAATGCGATCATCGTGCGCATAGCCGGGTCGTATATCGACGGGTAGGTTACCTTGCGGTCGACGACGAAATCGCGTGCGGCGTCGCGGTTGTTGTCGCGCACGTCGATGCCGAGGAACGCGACGCCCTCGCGGTGCGTGTCGTCGTACACCTGCTGCAGTTCGGTGATCTCGGCGCGACACGGTCCGCACCACTGGCCCCAGATGTTGACGACCACCACCTGGCCGCGAAAGTCGTCCAGCGACAACGTCTTCGCCGGGTCCATCAGATCCGGCCCCGTCAATTCACCTGGCTGGCGGCGGCTTTCGGGCGGGTTGTAGAAGATGTCGGTTTGCCCGCCGGGCGCGACGAACTCGAATGTGCCGCCCTGCGCGACGGCGTCGTCGCCGGTGGAGCAGGCGGTGAGCACGGCCGTGAGCACGGCCGCAAGAGCGATCAGCCGCCGCATTGCTCCGCCGGTTCGGTATAAACAACGCGGATGAACCGGTCGCCGTCGAAGACGAACGACGTCAGCGACGCGAGGTTGCACTGCCGCTGCCGCGGGTCATGCCAGAGGCGCTTGTTCTCGAGGTGGCGGCGCAGCGTCCACACCGGCAGCTGATGGCTCACGACCACCGCCTCGTGCCCGGCCGCCTTCGCGCGCGCGTTTTCGATTGCGGTCGTCATACGCACGGCGATGTCCTTATAGCGCTCGCCCCATGACGGCGTGAACGGGTTGCGCAGCTGCCACCACACGCGCGGGTCGCGCCACGCGCCGTCGCCGGGCGAAATACGTCTGCCCTGAAAGTAATTCACCGACTCGATCAGGTCGTGGTCGGTCGCCACGTCGATGCCGAGGCGATCGGCGATCGGCTTCGCGGTCTCCTGCGCCCGCTGCAGCGGTGAGGCCACCACGAGGACGATGTCGCGGTCGGCCAACGCGTCGGCGACTGCCTGCGCCTGGGCCTGGCCGTTCTCCGACAGCCGATAGCCGGGCAGCCGGCCGTAGAGCACCTTCTCGGGGTTGTGCACTGCGCCGTGGCGCATCACGTGCACCGTCGTGATCTCCGCCATCACGCCTCCGGCCGAGGGGCTTTCGCGGCCGCCTGGGCAGCAGCGGGCAGCGCGGCCTCGATGCGGTGAAACGCCTCTTCGTCCAAAGCCGCTGAGACGAACCATGTTTCGAACGCGCTCGGGGGCGCGTAGACACCGCTGTCGAGGAGCGCGTGGAAGAACGGCGCATACCGCCACGTCTGGCTGGCCTTGGCCGAGGCGAAGTCGTTGACCGGGCGGTCGCCGAAGAACACCGACAAGAAATTACCTGCCTGCGGAATAGCGTGCGGCACACCGGCTTCCGACAATGCATCATGCAGCAGCTCGGCCAGCCGGTCGGCGTTGCGGTTCAACGCGGCGTAGACGGAGTCGTCGGCGGCGCGCAGCGTCGCCAACCCGGCCGCCATCGCGACCGGGTTTCCCGACAGCGTCCCGGCCTGATACACCGGCCCCAGCGGCGCCAGGCGCTCCATGACCTCGGCGCGGCCGCCGAACGCCGCGGCGGGCAGCCCACCGCTCATCACCTTGCCGAACGTGTACAGGTCGGCGACCACCGGATCCACCCCGTACCAGCCGGAGCGGCTGATCCGGAACCCGGTCATCACCTCGTCGCTGATCAGCAGCGCACCGGCGTCGGAGGTGATGCGGCGCAGCGCCGCGTTGTAGCCGGGCTCGGGTGCGACGGTGCCCATGTTGCCCGGGCACGCTTCGGTGATGATCGCCGCGATCTCGTGCCCGAAGCGGTCGAACGCCTGCTCGACGGCGCCGACGTCGTTGTACGGCAGCACGACCGTGTCGGCGGCCGTCGCACCGGTGACCCCGGGCGAGGACGGCAGACCCAGCGTCGCCACCCCGGACCCGGCGTCGGCCAGCAGCGCATCGACGTGGCCGTGGTAGCAGCCCGCGAACTTGACGATCTTGGGCCGGCCGGTGAACCCGCGGGCCAGCCGCACGGCGCTCATGGTCGCCTCAGTGCCCGAGTTCACCAGGCGGACCCGTTCGGCCGGCGGCACCCGGCGACTGATCTCGGCGGCAAGCTCGGTCTCCGCCGGCGTGGGCGCGCCGAAGCTCAGGCCCGTCGAGGCGGCGCGCTGCACAGCCTCCACCACCGCGGGATGCGCGTGGCCGAGGATCATCGGGCCCCACGAGCAGACCAGGTCGACGTAGCGGTTGCGGTCGGCGTCCACCAGCCAGTAGCCCTGGGCCGACGTGATGAACCGCGGCGTGCCGCCCACGGATTTGAATGCCCGCACCGGCGAGTTCACCCCGCCGGGGATCACCTCGCATGCCTGCGCGAACAGCCGGGCCGAGGCGACAGTCCTCGCGGTCGTCTGCTCAGCGCTGCCCATGGGTCTAGTGTCCCAGCCGCTGCGCAGGCGTCGACTACAGGGTGTAGTGGAAAAGGTAGCGCTGTGCTGTGAGTGTGATTACCCTGGCCGCGTCTGAACGCTGTACCGGTGATTGTTCGACAGTCCGCTACGGCCTCGACAGTCCCCCGAGAGGAGACACGATCATCATGGCACACACCACCGACGCCGGGCCCGCCACGCCCTCGGCGAGCCGACGATGACCGCGTGGGCGATCGCGCACCAGTTCGCCAAGGCCAAGGAACTGTCGTACTGGGTCGCCGGCGGCATCTTCAACGGCGCCGACCGGTGTAGTGAATCACGACACCTCGGAGCAAGCCCCGGCCGAGCCGATCGACGCCGAGATCGTCAAGCCGGCCGAGCCGGAGAAGATCACCGGGGCACGCAGACAGGCGTGCCGCCGCGAGTCGCAACGCTTTAGGTAACGGGAGGCTGGGTACTCTCCCATGAACTCGAAGAACTCATAATCCGTGAACTCATAGACCGGCGCGAAACAGCGAAATCGGGAGTGGATGATGCGGCGCTTTTTCTGGCCACTCTTGGCGACGCTGCTGTTGGAGGGATGGTTCCTCGATCTTCCGCTTTGGTGGATCGTTACGGCGGCAGCGATAGCCTTATCCGTCCGCTTGGCGTGTGGAGTAGTCAAAGCGCACCGCGCCCAGGAGGAACTGATCGCCCGGTTCAACGACGAAAATCCGCCCCACATTCGGGGCACCACAACTGGCCCGGGTGCGCGGGGCGCGCGCAGGCAGGTTGCACACAATCCTGGATGGGGCTGGTGATCGGTCAGGCGCACTGCGTCGAGCCTCGCGATTCGGAGCACGGCGGTGGTGGCGGTGTCGATCATGCGTCGCACCTTTACTCCACTCGTGAGTTCTGAGAAGAAGTGCTTTCGAACGCTCCAACGCGTCGATTTGCAGGTAGGGGAGGAGCCTCGGATCGAGTTCGGCCGGATCGAACTCGGCCATCAACACGGCGATGTCCTCCTCGTTACGGCCGTATCTGCTGGCGACAGCCGACGCTTTCGCCAGGTCGGTATAGCGTGCTGAGCGGTCTTGGTGCGGGTCGGACGAGATCCCGGATCCCCTGTTGGACAAAGAACTTCACGATGGTGAACAAATTGTTGGGTGGAACGATCCGTTCTTCGTTTGTGGGTCTTTGAGAAAGAAGCTGTTCAGATTTTCGGGCTCGTTCAAGGCGCGTCAACACGGCGCCGGACGCCGAAAATCTCCGATCGCGCGCAGCCCTCTGATGTGGCACAGGCTTGTGCCGACCTGCTGCGCGGGCTCTTTCGCCGGTCCACGCCCGAACGAGGCGGCGCGCAACAATCAGGCCGTCAAACCCCTGCCGTACCGCAAGCAACGGGCCCGCTGGCCGCTCACCTGTCGGGGTCGTACTTGCCGGGGTCGGCGAGCACAGTGGGCGGTCGGCCGTTGGTGAAGCCTTGACGTACAGGCGCCTTCATGCGTCAGCCCGTCTTCGTCAGGCTGAACACCGGGTGGTCGGCCTCGCGCGGCAGTTTCCGGAAGTAGCCCTCGACGGCTCTGCCGGCCTTGCTGCGGTATGCGGTCAAGACACCCTGGCGGTCCTGCTCGGGGATTTCTCGCGCGACGTATCCGGTGGTACCCGACTTGTTGCTGATCGTGACATTCGGGTTGGCCCGGACGTTCTTCACCCACTCCGACTCGCCACGCGTGGACACCAGGTACGCGGTGCCGTCGACCTCGACGGTGAGCACCGGAATCTTCTGCGGCTGCTTGCTGGCGCGTTTGGTCACCGTGAGCGTCTCGGTGTTGCTGACCCCGGTCGCCATCGCGATCGGGTTGAAGATCTTCGCGGTGAACCACGGCGGCTTGAGGTAGGCCATGGTCTACGAGTTTGATGGTCGGTATGCAGTTACCGCAATGGCTGGCCCGGTTCAATCGGCATGTCACCAATCCGGTGCAACGGCTGTGGGCGGGCTGGCTGCCGACGATGGGCATCCTCGAGCACATCGGGCGGCGGTCCGGCAAGCGCTACCGCACCCCGCTGACCGTGTTCAGCACCGACGACGGCGTGGCGATCCTGCTCACCTACGGGCCCAACCGGGACTGGCTGAAGAATCTGACGTCCGCGGGGCGCGGGCGAATGCAGCGCTACGGCAAGACGTTTGAGGTCACCGATCCGCGGGTGATGCCGAAGGCGGTTGCGGCACCGTCGGTCACGGGTCTGTGGCGACCGATCTTCGCTCGATTGCCGTTCGAGTACGCACTGCTGCTGAAAAGGACTGACAGATGACGAGTTTCGCAAGACGACGGGCGCGGTTCAACCGGAAGGTCACCAATCCGCTGCTGCGGCCGATCAGCGGCTGGGTGCCGGCGTGGTCGATCGTCGAGCATGTCGGGCTACGCTCCGGCAAGACCTACCGAACCCCGGTGTCGGTCTTCCGGACGGACGACGGCGTCGCGATCCTGCTGCCCTACGGCACCGACACCGACTGGGTGAGAACGTGCGAGCCGCTAACGGCGGTCAGGTGAAGTTGAGCGGCAAGACATTTCGGGTGACGAGCCCGCGGATCGTGCCGACCGCCGATGCG
>DASWBF010000389.1:0-2119 GCA_036390735.1 Mycobacterium sp.
GAAGAGTCCATCGCTGACCCCTATGAACTGCTCCATCCGCTCGGCCGTCAGCCGTGCCGACCACGGCCAACTGACCGGACTGGTCCTTCCGGGCAGAAAATGAGCGGCGGCACCGCGCGGCGACCTCGCGGAGCTGCTCCACGTCAGGGTGGCGGCCCCGCCAGCCTCAAGACTTCCCTAACTGGCTTAACCCCGCCGCCAGCACGGGCGCGGTGCGCAGCCGCACCTTCTCCCAGTGCTTTATGGCGTCGCCTGCTGTCGAATGCGCCAACGGTAGAGCTCGTCGGTGCCCCACACCGCAAACGGCATCGGGATAACCATGAGCAGCATCCACCCGGTGAGCGCCGCTGTGCCGAATATGGATAGCAGCGCGGGCAGATAGATGACAGTGGCTGCAAAGAACAAGCCAGCCGTGCGGCCACCGCCCGGGTCGTATCGGGGTGCCCGGCACCGCGGTTTGCCCGTGGGCAGCACCCACTCGGTATCGGTGGTGATGTCCAGGGCTGGGTTCATCGTCGGGGTCACAATGGTGGGGCGCGTGGTGGGCGTGCTCATGGGTTCGATCGTCTTTGGATAGGTCTCGGGTGTCTCTCCGGCGATCCACACACTGGTCGGCTCCAGCGGCTCAAGGGCCCGGGTGTTCTCGATGTGGATCATCGCGTCGAACTGGCCGGAGGGCCGGACGTGGTAATAATGGCTCTGCCGTTCGGTGGCCGGCTGATAGATGACGCCGATGGCTCGGCCCAGCCGGGGCACGTCCAGCGCCTCGGTCGCCGACATGTCATGCATCGGTACCAGGAAAGCGTCCCTGCCTGCCTCGTGGAACAGTTCCTCCACGCTGCCGTTCAGCGCGGGCCGGACGACCTTGCGTTCGGCGATGCCGCCCCATTCGCTGGCAGCGGTGACAGTGCCGGTGTACGTGCTGAACCCGATCAGGCGGCAATCGCCGTGGCGCTCACGGACAAGCTGGCCCAGGGTCAGCTGACCATCGGCCGACACCGCCGTCGCGCGTGCGTCGCCGACATGAGAGTTGTGCGCCCACACCACGATTCGTGCCGGTTGGGTACCGGGATGGCGACTCATGTGAGCAAGCAGCGCCTCCAGCGTCTGAGCCATGTGCGTGTCCCGCAGGTTCCACGACGTGACGCGTCCGCTGAACATCGCGCGGTAGTAAACCTCCGCGTCGCGTACCGTCTGGGCGTTCTGTTCCGCGTAGAACATTTCGTCTTCGGCAAGCAGACCGTCGCGGCGCGCGTAGGCCAGCGCATTGCGCTGGATCTCGACGAGTTGTTCGATCGCTTCGCGTTCACACGACAACCCGGCGCCGAAGGCGGCGGCGAATCCGTACGCCTGCCCGTCGTCGTCGGCGGACGCATGATCGAAACACGCGTAACGCTGACGCGCTCGGGCGGCCGCCACCGGATCCACTTTGTCGAGGTAGACGATGACCTCCCGCATCGACCGGTGCAGGCTGTACAGGTCCAGGCCGTAAAAGCCGGTTTGCCGCCGGCCGTCCACCTGGCAACGGTTGTTGTGCGAGCGCAACCATTCGGCGAAGTCCCGAACCACCGCATTGCGCCACATCCACGCGGGGAAGCGCTCGAACCCGCGCAGCGCCTCCTCCGCCGTCGTGTCGTCGCCGAGGCCGCGGACGTATCGGTTGACTCGATAGGCATCGGGCCAATCCGCCTCGGCCGCGACCCCGCAGAAGCCTTTCTCCTCGATCAACCACTTGGTGATCTCGGCGCGGGCCTCGTAGAACTCGTGGGTCCCGTGAGAGCTTTCGCCGATCAGCACGATCTTGGCGTCGCCTACGAGCTCGGACAAGACCTCGCGCGGCGGCACGCCGCCCGGGGCGTCGATGGCGACACGCCGGATGACGTCGGCCGGGGTTTCGGCGACTACCGTCGTCGTCGGCGCAGGCGCCAAAGTGGTTGGTGTGGCGAGCAGTTCGCGTACTTCCTGATCGCTGACCTGACTGAAATCCCAAAACGATTCCCCGACAGCCAGAAATGGTGTAGGCATCGTCGCGCACACCACGTCCTCGACGATCCCCACGAACTCGCGGACCGTCGACTCGGGAGCCGCCGGTACGGCGATCACGATCTCCGCGGGCTCT
>DASWBF010000390.1:0-2256 GCA_036390735.1 Mycobacterium sp.
CCCAGGCCCGAGAACGCCTCGAACAGTTACACGCCCGGGGTCGCGAAGACCTCTGACAACCGCCAGTTGATCACCTCGCCTCCGCGACAATGGCGGTCCCTTCTACGTGGCAAACGACACCCCAGGCAATAGAACTCACAAACCCGTCCTCGCCCTGACCAACCAGCCAAGCCACGTTGAAATTACGAAACCATCACGCGTTGAACGCGTGTCGTCGACCACGGGCCCTGGTCGCGGCTAGGCCCGCCATCGTGCGCTCGTGCATCAGTGCGCGCTCGATTCCGCGAGCGCACCGAACACATGCAGCACCAGCCTGCCGGCGGCGCTGGTGGTATCGATCTGCTCGGCCAATGAGCGCAGCCCGACACCCCGCAGCGACAGGTCCTCGACGAGCGCCAATAGCAAGGATCGGCCCAGCCGATCCAGGTGGCACACCACCACGGTGTCGCCGGTCGACGCCGCCTCGACGTGCTCGGCCAGCGCCGGCCGGTGTGTTCACACCCCGGAAGCGACGTCGGTCCAGATCCGCTCAACCCCGCCCGATCGGAGCGCGTCGAGTTGCCCCTCAACACTCTGATCAGCCGTCGACACCCGTGCATACCCCAGCAGTTCACCCATGCCGGCAGATTTACTCTCCCCCACCGACACAAACTGGACAGGTTTACCGAACACAAACGCCGCAGGTCACGGCGGCACGTCGAGGCTGTCTCGAAAACGTTCGTTATCGGGACGACTCGGCCGCCTCCAGGAATCCAGAGGCTAGTTGTCTTCGAAGAAGCGGGCCGCCAGGTCGCGGATGCGCTTGAGCCGTTTGGAGACCGCACTGTGGTTGCTGTGCCCATTATGGCGGCGATCTCGGTGAGGTTGGTGGTGCTGTTGCGCAGCAGCACGACAACCTCCCGGTCGAGTGGGTTGAGCAGTGTCATGAAGTCGCTCACTGCGAGGCCGTCGACGATCTCGGTCTCGGGGCCGTGGACCGGGATGGTGTCGGTCAGCTCGACGAAGGTGACCTTCTCCCCCGGCGATCAACGCCGCCTACTGGGACGACTGCCTGCGGACCGGTTTTTGTCTCGGTTGGGACAACGTCGGGGACCTTACGCAATTCGAGAAGTAGGCAAGCGTTCGGTCAGCCGACGACGGCGCGCTCAGAGGGCCTCGGCGAGGGCTTGCAGCGTCTCCGCGGAGCTGTACGTCGGCTGCCAGCCGAGCTTGGTCTTTGCCTTGCTGGTGTCCATGACCATCGATGTCCGGGCCACGTTGATCCACTCCAGCGCGGACGGCACGCATGGCATCTTCGCGATCACCGCCGAGGCCGCGGTCGCGGCCGCGGTCGGCACCCGCACTCCTCGCCCGCCCAGCGCGGTGGCGACGTCCGACAGGGTGATCACGCCGTCGCCGGCGATGTTGTAGGCGCCCGGCGGCGCCGGGGAGGTCGCGGCCAGCGCGATCGCCGCCGCGACGTCGTCGTGGTGGACCAGCTGCAGCGGGTACCCGGGGTCGGGCAGCACAGGCTTGAGGATCGGCACCACCCGCATCGCGACCCGCACCGGTGCGGGCAGCCGGTGCCACGGCATCGTATCCGCCAGCACCTTCGCGTGCGGACCGGCGACGATGCACGGCCGAAGGATGAACACCTCCAGCGACGACCCGGCAGTCAGCTCGACCAGCACGGCTTCGCAGGCGGCCTTCTGCGCCGAGTAGTAGTGCTCGGGTGAGCCCCGCGTCGGCACGTCTTCGGTGAGCGGGACGGGGTTGTCCGGGTGATAGCCGTAGGCCGCGACCGAGGACGTGAACACCAGCCGGCGCGGACGCTCGGCGGCCACCGTCGCCTCGAACACGTTGCGGGTGCCGGCCAGGTTGATGCGGGAGCTTTCCTCACGTGAGCCCATGATGATGAACGCCAGGTGGACCACCACGTCGGCGTCGGCGACCAGCGCGTCCACCGCGTCGCGGTCGAGGATGTCGCCCTGCCGATACGTCGTCTTCGTCCACCCATGCGTTGACGGGTCAAACGGGCGGCGCGCCATGCCGATGATCCGGTCAACCGCGGGGTCCCGCTCCAGCGCCGTGACGGCTGCGAGCCCGATTTCGCCGGTCGGTCCCGTCACGGCCACGGTGACTCCCATGCGTCCATCCTCCCCCAGACGCGGAGTGGCCTGAACCCAGAACGGCAAATCGTTGAACAACGCGGTGCACGGGGATTACAAAAGAGTCAAGACGCGGATGCGGCGAGAACCATGAAGCTGATATCGCCGA
>DASWBF010000391.1:0-5410 GCA_036390735.1 Mycobacterium sp.
AGTGCGCCTTTCAGGTGATCTTGCAGTGCAAGACCCGGCCCGCCCACACGAGGCGACGAAGCGTCAACCCGCACACCATTCACGAGGGTGCAGGGACCGCTGCTCCGCAAGGAGAAGCTGCCTGAAATGCCAAGTCCTACAAACACTCACATTTCAGGTAACGGTAGAAAAGGTCGATGGGTTTTCCTCCTCCCCCGAGGTCCGAGCGCGCGGCGGGTGGAGTTGCTCGACGCGCCCAGCACGGGCGGCGGCTCAGCCCAGCGGGTCGTCGCGGACCTCGACCCGTTCGACGCCTGGCGCACCGGCGTTCAGCGCGAGGTGCTGGCCCGCGTCGAGGAGTTCGTCGGCGTCAGGTGCGCCGCCGAACTACGCGGCGCCGGTGTCGACATCGACGTCGACGTGCTGACGCAGTTCGTCTCCGGCGGCAAGTGCCTGCGGTCGACGTTCGCGTATCTCGGCTGGTTGTGCCGGGCTTCACCAGATGACGCCGCGTTGCGCGCGACTCCCGACGATGCGGCGCTGCGCGCCGCGGCTAGCTTCGAGCTGCTGCACGCGTTCGCGCTACTGCAGGACGACGTGATGGACGGGTCGGCGCTGCGCCGCGGACGGCCGGCGGCCCACGTCCAGTTCGGCCAGTGGCACCGCGCCCGTGGGCTTTCCGGGTCGGCAACGCGGTTCGGCGAATCAGCCGCGATCCTGCTCGCCGACCTGTGCCTGGTGTGGGCTGCCCAGATGCTCCGCGAAAGCGGCCTGCCCACCGATGCGCTGCAGCGGGCCTGGCCACGTTACGATGCGATGCGCACCGAGCTCGCGGTCGGCCAGTTCGCGGATCTGGTGAACGACGCGCGCGGCCTGCCCACACTGGAGGACGTGCTCGACGTCGCGCGGCGCAAGTCCGGCAACTACACGGTGCGCCGCCCACTGGAGATCGGCGCCGCACTGTCCGGTTGCGACAACCGGACGATGGTGCTGCTCGGCAGTTACGGCACCGCCGTCGGAGAGGCGTTCCAGCTGCGAGACGACCTGCTCGGCATCTTCGGTTCGGCGTTGGTCACCGGCAAGCCCAGCGGCGACGACCTGTCCGAGCACAAGGCCACCAGCGTCGTCGTCGCCGCCCACCAGATGGCCGACCCCACGATCCGCCGTCAGCTCACCGAGTTGATGAGCTGCGACGAGATCGACGACGACGCCATCGCGCGCTGGCGGACGCTGATCGTCGCCACCGGTGCGGTGCAATGGATCGAGGAGACGATCGCCGAGCGAGTCACCGCAGCCCGCCATCAGATTTCCGACACCCGTATCGACGAGTCGGTGCGAGCGGCGTTGGCCAGCATGGCCGCCGTCTGCACCGCGCGGACCGCATGATGCGCTCTGTCCGGGAACGCGCTGACCACATCGTGGTGGTGGGCGCCGGCCTGGCCGGGCTGTCCGCAGCGCTGCACCTGGCCGGGCGAGGACGCCAGGTCACGGTCGTGGAGCGGGACGCGGTTCCGGGCGGGCGGGTCGGTCGCGTCGACAGCCGCGGCTACAGATTGGACACCGGGCCGACGGTGCTGACGATGCCCGACATCATCGACGACACCTTCGCGGCCGTCGGCGAGGACCGCAAGGCCCGACTGGACCTGCTGCCCGTCGACCCGGCTTATCACGCCGTGTTCGCCGACGGCAGCGGGCTCGACGTGCACACCGACGAGGCCCGGATGGCCGCCGCGGTCGAGGCGTTCGCCGGCGCCGACGCAGCCGCCGGGTACCTGCGGCTGCGCGACTGGCTGACTCGCCTGTACCGCACGGAGTTCGACGGGTTCATCGCCGCGAACTTCGACTCACCGCTGGCGCTGCTGACCCCGCAGCTGGCGCGGTTGGCCGCACTGGGCGGATTCCGGCGGTGGGGACGGGTCGTCGAGCGGTTCATCAACGACGAGCGGCTGTGCCGGGTGTTCACGTTCCAGTCGCTGTACGCCGGCGTGCCGCCGCATCGGGCGCTGGCCGTGTACGCGGTGATCGCCTACATGGATACCGTTGCGGGCGTGTACTTTCCGCGCGGTGGGATGCGGGCGTTGCCCGACGCCCTCGCGGCCGCCGCCACCGGCGCGGGCGTGAAATTCGAGTACTCGTCACCGGTCACCTCTTTGGAGCGGTCCGCTGACCGGGTGACCGCCGTACACACCGAAGGCGAAACCCGCATCGAATGCGACGCGGTGGTGCTGACCACCGAGTTGCCCCAGACGTATCAGCTGCTGTCGCGAGCACCACGGCGGCCGTTGCGGCTGCGGCCCGCGCCGTCGGCGGTGGTCGCGCACATCGGCTGCTCGCCGGTGAAACACCCTGCGCACCATACGATCCTGTTCGGAGACGCGTGGGAGCAGACGTTCGACGACATCATCGGCGCCGGCCGTCCGATGGCCGACCCGTCGCTGCTGGTGACCCGCCCCTCCGCCAGCGACCCGTCGCTCGCACCGCCGGGCCGCGACCTGTTGTATGTCCTTGCGCCAGCGCCGAATCTGGTCCGCGGCAACGTCGATTGGGACGCGGTCAGCGACAGCTACGCGGCCGAGATGCTCGACACCGTGCGGGCCAGACTGCCCGGCGTCGGCGACGACGCCGAGCTGCTACACCTGGTCACGCCGGCCGACTGGGCACGCCAAGGCATGGTGGCCGGCACGCCGTTCGCGTTGGCGCACACGTTCGCCCAGACTGGTCCGTTCCGGCCGGCCAACACCGTGCGGGGGGTCGCCAATGCGGTACTCGCGGGATCGTCGACCGTGCCGGGCGTCGGCGTGCCGACCGCGTTGCTGTCCGGGCGTCTGGCGGCCGACCGCATCACAGGGGTGAGCCGATGATCCGTTCCGAGCTTGACGCCGCTGGTGTTTCGGAGCCGCAGCTGCGCGAGGCGTACCGCCGCTGCCGTGAACTGAACGCCCGCCACGGCCGCACGTTCTTCCTGGCGACCCGGCTGCTCGCACCGGCCCAGCGGCCGGCAGTGCACGCGCTCTACGGGTTCGCCCGGCTGGCCGACGACATTCTCGACGACCTCGACTCCCCGCTGGACGCTGAGGCGAAAACTGCTCGGCTGCAACGACTTTCCGATCTGTTCTTCGACGGCGGCAGTGCTCGCGACGACGACGAGACGGACCTGGTGCTCACCGCCGTACGTCACACCGCGGCGCTCTACGGCATCGCTCCCGAGTTGTTCAGCGACTTCCTGGCATCGATGCGGATGGACCTGACCGTCACCGACTATCCCGACCGGGCGGCGTTGAACCGCTACATGCACGGATCGGCGGAGGTGATCGGGCTCGAGCTGCTACCCGTGCTCGGCACGATCGGCGCCGTCGAAGAGGCCGCACCGTACGCGGCGGCGCTGGGAAAAGCGTTCCAGCTGACCAACTTTCTGCGTGACGTGGACGAGGATCTGGCCCGGGAGCGGGTGTATCTGCCCGCCGACGAACTTGCCGCCTTCGACGTCGACCGCGAGTTGTTGACCTGGTGTCACGTGCACCGGCGGACAGATCCCCGGGTGCGCAGCGCGTTGGCCGCACAGCACCACATCACCCGGGGCATCTATCGGTTCGCGACGGACGGTGTGCAGATGCTGGCGCCATGGTCGCGGCCGTGTGTGGCCACGGCGTTGACGCTGTACTCGGAGATCCTCGACCGCATCGAAGCCAGCGACTTCGCGGTGTTCAGCCAGCGCGCACGAGTGGGCACCGCGCGTCGCCTCCGGGTTGCCGGCGGCGCGCTGATCCAAGCGTGGCGGTCGCGGCGCGGAAGTGCTGCGTAGACATGGAGCAGTGGCAGTATCTGATCGCGCTCGGCGCCTGCCTGGCGATCACCGCGCCGCTGGAGCTGTTCGGTGAGGGCGTCTATCGCCAGCCGATGCGCACGCTGCGGGCGGTGCTGCCGGTCGCATTAGTATTCGTGGTCTGGGACGGGCTGGCCGTCGCCGCGGACGTGTGGACCTACAACCCGCGCTACGCCACCGGCATCCATGTCGGATTCGGTATCCCGCTGGAGGAATTACTGTTCTTCATCGTGATCCCGTTGTGCGGGCTGCTCACCTACAACGCGGTGACGGCCATGCTGGGCCGGTTCAGAACGCGATGACCGGCTTGGGTTACACGCTGCCAGCCGCGATCGCGGCGGTCGTCGTCGTCGTGCTGGAACTGACGGTGTGGCGCACCGGGCTGTTTCGCAAGCCCGCGTACTGGTTGTCGATGCTTATCGTGGTCGCCTTCCAAGTCCTGGTCGACGGCTGGCTGACCAAACTCAGCGCACCGATCGTGATCTACGACGAGAAGCACACCAGCGGAATCCGGTTCCCGTGGGACATCCCCGTCGAGGACTTCCTGTTCGGCTTCGCACTGGTGACCGCGGTGCTGTTGTTGTGGGGGCGGCAACGTGAGCGTCGGTGACGCAGGGCTGCCGCGGCGCGCCGTTCCGGGCGCGTTCGACGTCGGCGCCGAGGCGTACGACCGGATGGTGGGCGCCAACCCCGGGTATCACGCACATCTGCGAATGTCGGTTCGCCGCATGCGAATTCCCGATCGCGGCCGCGGGAGGCGGTTGCTCGACGCGGGATGCGGCACCGGCGCGTCGACGGCCGCGTTGCTTGCCGCTGCGCCCGAAGCCGAAATCGTCGCGGTCGACGCGTCCGAAGGGATGCTGCGTGAGGCGAGGGGCAAGACGTGGCCGTCGTCGGTGCGGTTCGTTCATGGCCGCATAGAGGACCTCGCCGACCTCGGCGTCGACGGCCCGTTCGACGGCATCCTGGCGGCCTACCTGGTGCGCAACCTGGCCGATCCGGACGCCCAGTTGAAGCGCTTCCTCACGCTGCTGCGCCCGGGTGCGACGCTGGCCGTACACGAGTATTCGGTGCGCGATTCGCGCGCCGCAGTGTGGATGTGGAACGCGGTGTGCTGGGGCGTCATCATCCCGTCTGGCTGGGTGAACACCCGAAACACCACGCTGTACCGGCACCTGTGGCGCAGCGTGCTCGCGTTCGACGGCGCCGCTAGATTCCACCGACGGCTGGCCGACGCGAGTTTCGTTGCGGTGCATAGCGAAACGATGCCGGGCTGGCAGCGCAACATTGTGCACACGTTCTTGGCGGACGCGCCTCATGACTAGCAACGGGCACCTCGATCCCCGTCGGGTAACCCACCCGGCCCACCCCGGCCTGCCGGATGCGGGCCTGCTGGCATCGCGGCCGCACGCGGTGGTGGTCGGCGCGGGCATCGCCGGTCTGGCCGCCGCCACCGGGCTGGCGGAACGCGGGGTCAGCGTGGACGTGGTGGAACGCGAGAACTACCTCGGCGGCCGGGTCGGCGGATGGACGGAAGACCATGACGGCACGCCGATCGCGCTGAACCGCGGGTTCCACGCGTTTTTCCCGCAGTATTACAACCTGCGA
>DASWBF010000392.1:0-2098 GCA_036390735.1 Mycobacterium sp.
GAACCACGTACTTGACTCAACATTCACGGCTGGGCCGCCTAAGCTTCCTAACCACCAGCCCCAGGGGGTCAATTTTCACCTGCCGCCAGGGGGTCAAAATTCAGATGCCGTCGACAACCGCGCTAGCTGAGCACTACGGCATACCGCTGCGGAGCTGGGAGGGGCGTCGGTGATCACCAACACTCCGCGGATGATCGACGTCGGGTCGGACGCCAATCGTCAGCGCGCTAGGCAGGCGGGCCGCCAGCAGGCTGTGCTGGCGCGGAAGGCGTTGGCCGCGCTGCAATCTCAGCGACCGACAGCGCACCGCGACAGGTGGATCCGGGCGCTGCAGCACCGCATCAGCAACCCCGACGGGGTGTTGGCCGAACTCGGTCAGACCATGACGCCGCCGATGACCAAACACGCCTACGCGGCGCTGCTGCGGCGCGCGCTGCGCGGGGGTGGCATCACTGTCGACGACAGCCCAACCACTGCAGGGGAGGCCTTGTGATGATCAAGCGACTGATCAGCCGAGCAGCGGTATGGGCGGGCCGGCGCAGACCGGGTGAGGCAGCTCGGGCGGGTGAAGACCCGTGCGTCGAACGCGAGATCGCCGCGTCGCTGACAGATGAGGCCCTGGCGTGGGCCGTAGGCACCTGGCGCAAGCGCTACCTGTGACGGCTGTGCCAGGTGTCGATTCCTGCGACATCACCTTAGGTGGCGTTGGCACCGCCACGGCGGGGTCATGTCGATCCAAGTCCATCGGCTAGTGGCGTGGTCGGACGACTCGATAAAGGAGGTGTAGCCAGCCACTCGACGTCTCCGCGCAAGGGGACAACCCACAAATCAATAGCGGGATGCAGAGGACGTAGTCCCCCCAGGTGGGGGATATGGGAATCAGGTCAGAAGCCGAACCCTCGGAGCGCCAACTCCGAGCCTCGCGAGATCCGAAGCGCCAACTTCGTTTCTCGATCCCCGCGCTAACAGGGAGAACACCGTGGAAGGTAGTTCTCAGGGTAGTGCTTACCCTGGACACCGATCAACACATCCGATCGGGGTTTCGCCGCAACACCCCGTGACCTGCTCAAATGCAGGGACTTCATGGGCGTGTCGCGGGGACCGAAACCCCGGAAGAACTGTTTGCCAGAAGCGGCAGCGGGTGGAATATTCCGACGCCGCGAAGGTGCGCGAGCGGGTCGAGACCAATGCCGCGCAGCTGCGGCTTCGTGGTGCCCGTCGCCACGTCCTGGCCGCCGTGCTCAAGCTGCTGTGCGGCTGGAGCAAGATCACCGACGACCGCGTGGGCCTGCCCCAGATCGTCGAACTGATCGCCGCGGCCGGTGGACGCCGCTACGACCTCAAAACGATCGGTCGCGCACTGGCGGGCCTAGCGGCCGACGAACTGATCGATTACCGGCCGGCACAGGGCCGCGGAACGCGGTCCTTCATCGGGATCCACGACCGTTTCGTCTGGGACGTCAGGGTGCTCGAACGGGACCGTTCCGGGCGGGTAATCACCGATTACAGCTGCCACTCCGACCCCGATTCCGTCACCTTTTCCGAGCCGCTTCCTTATAAAGACCAAACTCATTACCCCCCTACCCCCCGCCCCGAAACGCAGCCGCACAGCTCTCGACCGGTTGCGGTGAATGCCTCCACCGAGGATTTGCGCGAGGTGCTTGGGCACCTGCCCGAGCCGTTGGCGCTTCTCCCGAAGCACCTGCGGTGGATGCTCGGACGCGAGATCCGCCAGCGCCTGGAAGCCGGGTGGCGCCCAGATCAGATCCTCGACGTACTGGCGGCGCCGATGCCCGCCCACGTCGAGCGGCCGTGGCGGTTGGCGCTGTGGCGGCTGCGACACAACATCGTGGGCTCCGGACCGCGGCTACGCCCGCTGCAGCAGGCCTGGGACGCCCAGACCAGCGCCGCATCGCGGGCGGCCGCCGAAGACACCACGGCGCGCTGGTACGGCGTCGTGGCCGCGGTGACCACCGCCGAACAGCGCGCCGAGCTGCTGCGGGCCGACGAGGTGAAATTCGGACGTCGCGCCAAAGATCCCGTGGCCGCGCTTGCCGCGGCGGGCCGGCGGGTGGCCCGGCTGTTCCCGGAGATGGCC